>DATHXE010000421.1:0-7010 GCA_035459845.1 Tepidisphaeraceae bacterium
GCGCTCGTGGATTGTTACCCACGATCGATCACACCGCCAGCGCCATCGTGTGGGGACGGTAATCCGTATTCACCGCCGCCTCCGTCGCCGGCGCGATCAATTCGCCCAAATCGCCCGCCGCCGCCTCGTACAGGCGCACCGCGCCATCCGCGCCCTCGCGCCGCAGGCGCCCCTCGTGGCCCGCGTCGTCCGCCGTCGCGATGATCCGCGCGTGCGGCGCGATCGCCCGGCACATCTTCACCAGCGTCACGTTGTCCACGCCCTTGAGCAACAGGTCCGGGATCGTCGACAGGATCGCCTTGGCGTGCGAGATGTGCGCGTGCTCCAGCGTCTCCATCGACGCGATGTCCCCGAACATCCCGCGCACGCCCCGGCTCTTGAGCTCGTCCAGCGTCACCGGGTTGAAGTCGATCACCAGCAGCTTGCCCAGCGCCGCCGGGTCGGTGCGCTCCAGCCCGTCCACGTACGCCCGCGCCATCCGGTGATACCCGAGCAGCACCACGTCCGGCGCGAACTTCCCGCCCCCTTCGTCCTCGCCCCCGTGCGCCGCCGGCGCGCCCTTGCGGGTCGTCAGCTTATCGAACGCCTTGAACAGCGGGTGCGAGTACCGGATGCCGTACGACGACAGCACCGCCGTCAGCGCCATCGCGTACAGGATGACCGCCACCGTCTCTTCCGTGATGTGCCCGAACTTCACGCCCAGCGCCGCGATCACCAGCGAGAACTCCGAGATCTGCGCCAAATTCAGCGACGTCACGAACGCAGCCCGCTTCCCCCCGCCGGTCAGCGCGATCAACGGGAAGATCGTCACGAACCGCGACACGATCGCGAACGCCGTCACCAGCACGACCGGCCCGACCATCGCCGCCGTCGGCGCCGTGATCTTCATCCCCAGCGACACGAAGAACAGCGTCATGAAGAAGTCGCGCAGCGGCAGCGTCTTGGCCGTCACGTGGATCGAGTACGGGAACGCCGCGATCGACAACCCCGCGACCAGCGCCCCCATCTCCTTCGAAAGTCCCATCGCGTTCGCCGCCGCCGCCACGACCGCGCACCACCCGATCGACACCGCCAGCACCATCTCCGGGTTCGTCGCGATCGACGTGAACACCCGCCGGAGCACGTACTTCGACACCAGCAGCACCCCGACCACCAGCCCCGCGCTCCCGAGCACCGCCTTGACGATCGGCCCGACCGTCGGGTTGGCGAAGTTCGGCTGAAACGCCAGCACGAAGATCGCGAAGATGTCCTGGATGACCAGGATCCCCAGCGTCAGCCGGCCGGGCAGCGTGTCGAGTTCCTTCTTGTCGTACAGCAGCTTGACGACGATCGCCGTCGAGCTGAGCGAACATACGAGCGCGTAGTAGAGGCCCGACGAGTTCGACCCGGTCAGCCCGTACCCGAACAGCGCGAACAGCCCGGCCCCGATGAGCGCGCAGAGCGGGAACTGCCCGAACCCGGACACCAGCAACTGCTTCCCCGCCCGCAGGATCTGCCCGATGTTCAGCTCGAGTCCGATAATGAACAGCAGCAGCACCAACCCGATCTCGGAGATCGTCTCGATCGAGTGCTCGCCCTGGATCCACTTGAACCCGATCGGGCCGATCAGCGCCCCGGCGATGATGTACCCGAGCAAAATCGGCTGCCGCAGCCAATGGGCCGCCAGCCCGATCACGGTTGCGGCGATGACCGCGATGCCGATGTCGGTCAACAGGTGATGAACCGGCGCGGCGGCGACGAAGAGTGAAACCGTCTCCATGGTCCGTAAATCGGCCCGCGCGGGGAGGGGCCTGCATCAAAGTAAGGGGACTTTTCCGAGAAAAACGATTACCGGGCGAGCGGGGTTTACCACATTTCAGCGCCGATCACACCGCGCGTCCGCACAGGGACGCCGCCGCCCGATTGACATTCCCGCCCGCCGCCCTAACAGTCCTGCCATGCCCTGGACGCCCCTGTGTCCCGTCACCGACATCGACGAAGGCAAGGCCCGATACGTCGAAGCCGCCGGCAAATCCCTCGCCGTCTACCTCCACGCCGGCCAGCCCTACGTCATCGACAATTACTGCCCCCACGCCGGCGGGAGCCTCGCCGCCGGGTTCGTCGACGACGGCTGCGCCGTCTGCCCCTGGCACTATTGGAAGTTCCGCCTGACCGACGGCCAACTCACCTCCAGCCAACACGTCCGCGTCGCCACCTACCCCGCGCGAGTCACCGGCGGTACAGTCGAAGCCGATCTCCCGCCGCCAGCGTGACGCGCCGCCTCCCCTCTTCATGTTTCATGTCTTCATGTTTCACGTTTTCCGCTCATGACCCCCTCCGAAATCGCCACCGCCCTCTCCGCCCGCTTCGGCGCCAAGATCCTCTCCGCCCACCCCGCCGACAAGCACCCGCGCGTCCACACGACCGCCGACCACTGGCGTGAGATCGCTCAGTACCTCCGCCGCGACCCCGCCCTGAGCTTCGACTGGCTCGCCTGCCTGTCCGGCGTCGACTACGTCGCCGATGCCCGGTTCTGCGTCGTGTACGACCTCTGGAGTTTCGACCTCAAGCACCGGTTCGCGGTGAAGGTCTACGCCGCCCGGATCGACGGCGCCAAGTTCCCCTCCGTCGCCGACCTCTGGCCCACCGCCGACTGGCACGAGCGCGAGGCCTTCGAGATGTTCGGCATCGCCTTCGAACACCACCCCGACCTCCGCAACCTCCTCCTCGCCGACGACTGGGTCGGCTACCCCCTCCGCAAGGACTACGTCTTCCCCCGCGAGTACCACGGCATCCCCGGCAGCGTCGAACTCGACTGGCAGCAGAAACCCGAGTGACCCGCATGCCCGCCGCTTGCGGCTTAGCGACTGACCAGACGTACCTATGTCCCCCCTCGCGCATTTCCGCCGCGGATTAGGTATTTTCACTCGTCGAATTCTCGTCAGATCGCCTTGACCAGCACCGAGCGCCGTGTAATATTCCACTCACGCGACACGAAGGCTGTGCCGCGAAATTCCAAAGCCGATGAGGGCTCAGTCGCTGGTAAAGCGCCTGAGCCTTTTTGTCGCGGGTACTCCCCGGAGAAGGTTCCCCCCCTTCCTTCTTCACCCCGCGGCATTAAAACCCGAAACCGCGGTCCTCACTGGACCGCGGTTTCTTTATTTTCACCCTGCCTCGATATACTCCCCCACCCCATGGCAACCCCCGAATCCAACAAGGTCATCTACTCGATGATCGGCGTCTCCAAGAAGCACGAGAAAAAGGTCATCCTCGACAACATCTACCTCTCCTACTTCTACGGCGCCAAGATCGGCGTCCTCGGCCTCAACGGCGCCGGTAAGTCCACCCTCCTCCGCATCCTCGCCGGCGTCGATAAGAACTTCGAAGGCCAGACCCAGATCTCCCCCGGGTACACGATCGGCTTCCTTCCCCAGGAGCCCCAGCTCCCGCCCGACGCCACCGTCCGCCAGGTCGTCGAAGAGGGCGTCAAGCCGATCACGGACCTGCTCAAGGAGTTCGACGCGATCAACGAGAAGCTCGCCGAGGACCTCTCGCCCGAGGAGATGGAAAAGGTCCTCGACAAGCAGGGGAAGATCCAGGAGAAGCTGGATCACGTCGGCGCGTGGGACATCGACCAGACGCTCGCCCAGGCCATGGACGCGCTCCGCTGCCCGCCGGAAGACGCGAAGATCGGCCCGCTCTCCGGCGGTGAAAAGCGCCGCGTCGCCCTCTGCCGCCTCCTCCTCCAGAAGCCCGACGTCCTGATCCTGGACGAGCCGACCAACCACCTCGACGCCGAGTCCGTCCAGTGGCTCGAGCACCACCTCCAGCAATACGCCGGGACGATCATCGCGGTCACGCACGACCGCTACTTCCTCGACAACGTCGCCGGCTGGATCCTCGAGCTCGACCGCGGCGCCGGCATCCCCTACAAGGGCAACTACACGAGTTGGCTCGAGCAGAAGAAGACCCGCCTGGCGATCGAAGAGAAGGTGGAATCCTCCCGCCAGAAGATGCTCGCGCGCGAGCTCGAGTGGGTGCGCAAGTCCCCCTCCGCCCGCCAGGCCAAGAGCAAGGCCCGCCTCCAGGCGTACGACCGCATGGTCAGCCAGGACGCCAAGGGCAAGGAGGCCGAGCTCGAGATCTTCATCCCGCCCGGGCCGCGCCTCGGCCAAACCGTCATCGACGCCGTCAACCTCTCCAAGAGCTACGGCGACAAGCTCCTCTTCGAGAACGTCAACTTCAGCCTCCCCCCCAACGGCATCGTCGGCATCATCGGCCCCAACGGCGCCGGCAAGACCACCCTCTTCCGCATCATCACCGGCAGCGAAAAGCCCGACAGCGGCGAGATCCGCGTCGCCGACGCCGTCAAGCTCGCCTACGTCGAGCAGTCCCGCGACGGCCTCAAGGACGATTGGGCCGTCTGGCAGGCCATGGCCGACGGCGAGGACTTCTTCCGCATCGGTGGCACCGGCCCGCAGATCAACGCCCGCGCCTACGCCGCCCGCTTCACCTTCACCGGCTCGGACCAGCAGAAGAAGGTCGGCGTGCTCTCGGGCGGCGAGCGCAACCGCGTCCACCTCGCCCGCATGCTCAAGATGGGCGCCAACGTCCTCCTGCTCGACGAGCCCACCAACGACCTCGACGTCAACACGATTCGCGCCCTCGAGGACGGCCTGGAAAACTTCGCCGGCTGCGCCGTCATCGTCAGCCACGACCGCTGGTTCCTCGACCGCTGTGCCACCCACATCCTCGCCTTCGAAGGCGACAGCCAGGTCGTCTTCTTCGAGGGCAACTTCGCCGAGTACGAGAAGAACAAGAAGCAGCGCCTCGGCGTCGACGCCGACCAACCCCACCGGATTAAGTACCGGCGGTTGACGAAGTGATACGGATCAGGATTGGTGCACGCGCTTTGTGCCTGCCGCTTGCGGCTTGGCGACAGACCGGATGATCGCACGGTTCATCCGCCCGGTCCGCCGTACCGCCGTCAAACCGCATTCGCCCGATGCGATGCCCGCCCCTTCACCGCTTTGGAGGGGAACGTACAGCCCCCGCGCTCGTAATAAGGGCAGGGCGCTGGCCTGCGCCGCCGCGTCCGACTCTTTATAAGGCGAGCAATGCGGCATTGCTATTCTTGCAACGGGGTGGGCGCGACGGCAATAATAGACGGCATGACGATGCCCCGCGTCGCCCTTGGCTTGTTCTGCGCACTCGCCCTCCTCGCCGGCTCGGCACGGGGGAATCCGGGGAGTCCCGCTCCCACTGCGGACCAGATCAGATTCTTCGAAATGAAGGTCAGGCCACTACTTGTAGAGGCCTGCATGTCCTGCCACGGCCCCCAAAAACAAAAGGGCGGCCTGCGCCTCGACTCCGCCGAGTGGCTCGCCAAGGGCGGGAAGAACGGCCCGGTGCTCGTCCCCGGCAAGCCCGCCGAGAGCAAATTACTGCTCGCGGTGGCGTACAAGGACGAAGATTTGCAGATGCCGCCGGACGAAAAGCTCCCGGCGGACAAGGTCGCGATCCTCACCCAGTGGGTCGAGATGGGCGCGCCGTTCCCCCTCGCCAGCCAGCCGGTCACCGTCTCCCGCCACAAGAAGCGCACGATCCGCGATGACGACCGCCAGTTCTGGGCGTTCCAGCCCGTGGTTAACCCTGCGGCGCCGGCGGTGAAGGATGCGGCGTGGGCGAAGAACGAGGTCGACCGGTTCGTCCTCGCCAAGCTCGAGGCCGAGGGATTGACGCCCGCGCCCGAGGCCGACAAGCGCACGCTCGTCCGCCGCGCGTACTTCGATTTGTGGGGTTTGCCGCCCTCGCCGGAAGAGGTCGAGGCGTTCGTCAACGACAAGTCCGCGGATGCGTGGGAGAAGCTGATCGACAAGCTGATGTCGTCGCCGCGCTACGGCGAGCGCTGGGGCCGCCACTGGCTGGACCTGGCGCGCTACGCCGAGTCGGACGGGTATCGGCAGGACGCGTACCGCGCGAACGTATGGCCCTACCGCGATTACGTGATCCGCTCGTTCAACGACGACAAGCCCTACGACCGCTTCGTCATGGAGCAGCTCGCCGGCGACCAGCTCGAGCCGGGCAACCCGGACGTCCTGATCGGCACCGCGTTCCTGCGCCACACGATGTACGAGTACAACCAGACCGACGTCCGCGCCCACTGGCAGACGCACCTCGACGACGTCGCCGACGTGACCAGCGACGTGTTCCTCGGCCTGTCGATGGGCTGCGCCAAGTGCCACGATCACAAGTTCGACCCGATCCTCCAGACGGACTACTACAAGCTGCAGGCGTTCTTCACGCCCATGCTCCCGCGGCACGACCTGGTGCTCGGGACCGACGCCGAGCGCGCCAAGTACGACGCGGCGATGGAAAAGTGGGAAATGAAAACGGCCACGTTGCGGGCCGAGATCGACAAAATCGAAGGGCCGTTCATCAAGAAGGCGGGCGGCGGGGCGCTCAAGCGGTTCCCGCAGGACATCCAGGACCTGTGCAACAAGCCGGCCAAGGACCGCACGCCCTACGAGGAGCAAATCGTCCAACTCGCCATGCGCCAGGTGTACTCCAAGGAGGGGGGCGACCCGAAGGTCAACGGCGCCGACAAGGACAAGCACTTAGCGCTGGTCCGCAAGCTGGGCGAGTTCGACGACATCAAGCCCAAGCCGCCGCTGATGGCGTTCGTCATGACCGACATCGGCCCGATGGCGCCGCCCACGCACGTCGAGGGCAACCCGAAGAAGGACACGGTCGAGCCCGGATATCCGGTGGTGCTCGACGGGAAGGGTCTGGCGATCCCCGAAATCAAGCCGACGCAGGACTCGACCGGCCGGCGCCTGGCGCTGGCGAAGTGGCTCACCCAGCCCACCCACCCGCTCACCACGCGCGTGATGGCCAACCGCGTCTGGCACTACCACTTCGGCCGCGGCCTGGTCGGCACCACCAGCGACTACGGCAAGCTCGGCGACCGCCCCACCCACCCCGAGCTCCTCGACTGGCTCACCACGAAGTTCGTCGGCGGTGGGTGGCGG
>DATHXE010000422.1:0-5001 GCA_035459845.1 Tepidisphaeraceae bacterium
CGGAACTATACGAGATCACGATCGGCATCAAGGCGCTGGCGCCCGCGGCGTGGGACGCGGTCAAGCGCCAGTGCGCCGGGCAGATCGGGTCGGTGATCGAACTGCTGCAGGGCAGGCTGTCGCAGGCCGTGATGCAGATCATCACCCGGCGCGAGGGCGGGCTGTTCCCCAAGCCCGCCGAGATCGACCTGAGGTGCTCGTGCCCGGACTGGGCGGGCATGTGCAAGCACGTCGCGGCGGCGCTGTACGGGGTGGGCGCGCGGCTCGACCAGCACCCGGAACTGCTGTTCGTGCTGCGGAAGGTGGACCCCCTCGAGCTGATCGGCCAGGCGGGCGACATCCGGTCGCTGACCCGGCGCAAGGGCGCGGCGAAGACGATCGCCGCCGGCGCGCTGGCCGACGTGTTCGGAATTGAGTTGGAGGTGCCTGAGGCTGCGGCTGAACCGGCCGCCCTGATTCGGAAAGGAACCCGGCGGCCGGCCCGTGCGGCGAAGGCGACCGTCGGTGCCAAAGCGCCCGCTGCGCCGGCGGCCAAAAAGTCGGCTAAGCCGGGCGGCGCGAGCGGACGGCGCGGGCCGGACGCGCGCCCCCCGTCGCGCCCTTCCCGCAACGGCCGCGCCGTCCGGCGATAGGACCGTGCAATGGCCGCCCTCCCCGTTCCCTCTCGCGTCGTCTCCCGTCGCCGCTTCGTACAGGCCGCGGGCCTGACCGCCGCCGCCGCCCTCGAGTTCCCCCGCCCCGCCCGCGCCGCCGACCTCCTCAAGAAGGCCGGCCGGACGATCGAGCGGAAGTCGAAGGCGACGATCACCCCTTTCGGCCTGAATCACAACGACACGCTCCGCTTCACGCTCGCGGGCGGCACGCCGTGGGAGATGACGCTCCTCTCCACGTCCGCCAGCATCACCGAGCGCCTCGCCAGGCCCGCGCGGGGCGGCGGCGACATCGCCGCGTACGCGTTCGAGTGCCTCCTCGTCGTCAACGGCAACCAGCACCGCATCCGCCGCGAGGTCGGCACGCAGGCCAGCTTTTACGAGCCCACCCCGATCGACGGCGTCAACGTCTGGTTCGACGCCGCGTCCTGCGCGTTCAAGGAGGACGGCGGCTTCATGGCCGAGAAGGACTGGACGCTCGGCCTGGTGTGCCAGCCCTCCCACAAGGCCCGGTTTGTGGTTCACGAGACGGGCCTCCCCGTCTGCCCCGACCCCATCGGCCCGTGGTACCCCAACCCCGCCAACCGCCTCGACATCCGCGACTGCTACGACGGCAAGGACTGCTGGATGGGCCCGTACCAGGGGGCGTCCGCCCACTGCGGCCTCGATATCAACATGAAGGCCGGCACGATCCTCTCCGCCCCGATCGCGTTCGACGACCATTACCTCTTCCATTCGACGGCGGCCGGCTTCAACAACAACCGCTGGCGCGGCGTCCGCCGCTGGCCCGACGGCTCGGAGTGGTGGCTCCAGGCGCATCACCTGATCAAGATGCTCGTCCCCGAGCGCACGCCCCTCAGGGCCGGCACGCCCTACGCGACGACCGCGGGCGTCATGGTCGGTTTGCACCAGCACTCGCATTTCATCCTGCGCATCATCGAGCAGGGAGGCGACTTCCTGATCGACCCGTGGATCCTGTTCTGGGAGTCGTTCCGGCAGGCGAAGCGGGCGTGACCCCAAGTCCACCCCGACGGCCCTCTCCCGCGGACGATGCGTTACCGGACCGACGGCGGTCCTAGTAACGCCAGATTCGAGATGACGTCGATAGCACGTTCATGGCATCCTCGACCCCTGCGGGAACGACCGACCCGTACGCGGACCCCGACCGCCCCGGTGTCGTGCGCATCCCCATCGTTACCGACAAGCACCCCGGCATGGTCGCCTTGATCGACGCCGCCGACCTCCCCTTCGTGCAGGGAAACCGGTGGAACTGGTCGCCCGGCAGTCGGGTCGGCGCCGGGTCGGTCGTACTCGGAGTCTCGGGGACGCCTAAACCCTCCCTCCCGCGCGTCCTCCTCGGCATCACCGACCCGCAGCAACTCGTCTCCCACCTGAACGGCGACCGCCTCGACTGCCGCCGCGCGAATCTCGTCATCCGCACCCGTTCGGAGGCCAGACGGGCGGCGAAAAAGGTCATGGTCAAGGGCGGAAAGGTCTCGTCGTCGCGCTTCAAGGGCGTGCAGCGGTCGGACAACGGCCGCAAGTGGTACGCGGCGATCGTCGTAGCCGGCAAGTACCGAAATCTCGGCCGCTTCCGCAGCGAGATCGACGCCGCCCTGGCCTACGACGCCGCCCTCCGCGAACTCATGGGCGAGCACGTGGTGGGACTGAACTTTGTCGACGCCGCCGAGGCCGACCGCCTCCGCGCCCTCGAGCCCGTCGTTGACGAGAACCCCACTTGGCCCCCGCCCGGCATGGTCGACCGCGACGAAGCGAGTCGCATGTTCGGCGTCTCGCTGCGGACGTGGACCGTCTGGGAGCAGCGCGGCCGCATCACCTGCGGCCAATACCACCCGGTGCCGAACGACAAGCCCGGACGGTGCAAGCTTTACCCCAGGGACGAACTCGAGCGGGCCCGAATCGAGATCGAGAAACTCGGCAAACCTTACCCGGACCCGGAACTTCCCGGCGTGTGGCGCGTCCCCCTTAAGAGCTACCTCGCCCACCGCGAAGTGCTGATCGACGAGGCCGACCTGCCGGTCGTCGAGGGCCGCAACTGGAACTGGTCGGAAAAGTCCGACGGCGCCGTCGAGGGGAACGTCATTCTTGCAACGACCGCCGGCTGGGTCGGCCTGCACCGGCTGGTCGCCCGGGTGACCGACCCGAAGACGCGGGTGACGTTCGCCAACGGCAACCCCCTCGACTGCCGCCGGGCCAACCTCACCGTCGTTACGCTCGCGCAGAACGTCCGCGCGAACCGCAAGATGGGCACCGTTAGCGGCCGCAAGTACACGTCCGACTACAAGGGCGTCTCCTGGGACGCTCCGCGCGGGAAGTGGCTCGTGCAGATCACGAGTGGCCGGGTTTACAGCCACATCGGCCGGTTCGATTCCGAGACCGACGCCGCCGCCGCCTACGACGCCGCCGCCCGCGTCCTCTTCGGCGACCACGCCCACCTGAACTTCCCCGACCAACCGTCGACCGAGCAGGCGATGTCCGACGCCCGCGCCGCCCTCGACAGTGCCGCGAGCCAGAGGCGCGCCGCCCGCCGCCGCCAGCGTAGTCTCGAACTCGCCCTGCGCGCGGCGGGGCTCGACGTCGCTGTGCCCGCGGCTGATTCCGGCGTCGTCATCCCGTGCGAGACCGCACGCCTTCTCTTCGACGTCCCTAATTCCGTCTGGGAACGCTGGAACCGATTCGGCTGGCTCCCGGTCGCCACGCGCGGCGACGACGGCGACACGTATTCTCTCGCCGACGTCGAACGCCGCCTGCTGAAGTGTGGGCTGGTCGTTCTCCCGTACCCCGACCCCGCGCGGCCGGGCGTCTACCGCATCCCCCTCGCCGGCGAGACCGCCCAGGGTCGCGAGGCCCTCATCGACGCCGACGCGCTCCCACTCGTCCAGACCCGCCGGTGGCGCTTCGCCCCGTCCGACTACGGCCGCGGGGGCGAAGTACAAACGATGAACCCGAGCGAGAACGTGCGCCTCCACTACGTCGTCATGGGCCTCGGCTCGGACGCCCAATGCCACATCGGCAACCGCAATGACGATCCCCTCGATTGCCGCCGCGAAAACCTCGTCGTGCGCTCCCTCACTGATACCCGGGCCAACGCCCGCAAACAGGCGACATTCTGCGGCCGACCCTGCACGTCCCGGTTCAAGGGCGTTTGCTGGGACGAGCGGCGCGGCCGCTGGATTGCGCGGATCAAGAAAGATCGCGTCACTCGGCAGATCGGGTCCTTCCGCGATGAGATCGCCGCCGCGCAGGCCTACGACGAGGCTGCCCGCGAAGTGTTCGGGGAGCACGCCCGCCCGAACTTCCCCGACGGGGTCGACGCCCGGCTCGAACTCGACGCCCGCGCGGCGGCCGCGTAAGCCGGCTAACGAAGCTGGCACGGACGATTCAGGACGCGTTTCAGCGCGGCCCCCGCAGCGCCGGGGTGCGACCGCCCCTAAACACCGGCCCGAACGCAACGTAGATTAATACCGGTGCAGCCCAGTGCCCCCGGAGATGCTACGTTGCCGGAATTTCGACGCGCCCGATCTCTCGTCCTCTCGCTGCTCGTCACGCTCGCGTGCTGCCCATTCGCGCGCGCCCAAATCGCGCCGGACCCCCAGCTCGCCGCCGCCCGGGCCGAATCGTTGAAAGTTTACAAGCGCGACGTCGCCCCGGTCATGCAGAAGTATTGCGCCGCGTGCCACACCGGCAACAAGCAGAAGGGGGGCGTCACGTTCGCCAGCGCCTTTAAGACACCGGACGGCGCGGCCTTCCGCCTCCTGTGGAAGCGCTCGGCGGCGCAGATCAAGACGCACGAGATGCCGCCCGCCGATGAGGACCAGCCCTCCGAAAAGGAGCGCAAGGCCGTCCTCGCCTGGATCGACGGCCAGAAGCGCCTGGCCGCCAAGGACCCCGGCGAGTTCGTCATCCGCCGGCTCAACCGCACCGAGTACGGCAACACGCTCCACGACCTCTTCGGCGTCGACCGCGCCGTCGCCCGCGATCTGCCCGACGAGGTCTTCGGCGCCGGGTTCACCAACTCGCTCTCGCCGCTCCTCATGGAGCAGTACCTGGGCGTCGCCAACGAGGTGCTCACCAAGCTCCCGCCCGCCACGAACCAGCGCCTCTTCGACACGGCGCTGCCCGCCGGGGCGGACCCGAAGGCCGAGGCGCGCAAGACCGCCAAGTCGCTCGCCCGCACCGCCTTCCGCCGCCCCCCATCCGACGCCGAACTCGACACGCTGCTCCGCGTCTACGCGCTCGCCGCCGGCCAGGGCAAGTCGCACGCCGACTCGCTCCGCCTGATGGTGAAGGCGATCCTCGTCTCGCCCCAGTTCGTCTTCATCACGCCCGG
>DATHXE010000423.1:0-7839 GCA_035459845.1 Tepidisphaeraceae bacterium
CGCGTAGTAGCGGAGCAAGTCGCCCTTGGTGATGCCCAACTCGGGCCAGAACGGCTTGTGCAAATTGGTCAGCGAAACGACCCGGCCGCCGACCTTGAGCTGGACGTTCGCCTCATCATCGGGAATGACGACGGTTTGGCGGGCGCGCCGTGTCGCGGCAACCGGCGCGGACGCCCGCGCGGGGTGACGATCTCGACTGGCCACGGCAGACGGCATGCGGCACCTCGCGCGTGCGGGGTTCGTGGCGGTCTGACATGCCGATCCGTGGCCCGGTAGGGGGAGGCGTGTCCGTACAGCGGGGGAGGTGCAAAGGGCGCGCCGAGGGGCGGACACACGAGGATGGAAGATGGAGGATAGAGGATGGAGGGAGCGCGCGGCTCCGGACGTCTTCCCATCCTCCATCTTCCATCCGCCATCGTCGCGTTCTTCCCGACCCTTGTCCCCCCACGCCTTTCCCGTACAATCTGCCCCCTTTCCCCGATCCGGGGAGGCCGGGGGCGGCTGATCCGCCCGACAGGAGCGACTGCGATGCGTCACGTGATTTCGGCGTTGGTGATCAACGAGCCCGGCGTCCTCGCCGGGGTGGCCGGGATGTTCTCCGCCCGCGGGTTCAACATCGACTCGCTCGTCGTCGGGCGCACGGAGGACCCCAACCTCTCCCGCATGACGATCGTCGTCTCGGCCGACGACAACACGCTCGACCAGGTCCGCAAGCAGCTCGCCAAGCTCGTCGCCGTCGCCGAGGTGCGCGACTTCGCCGGCACGGCCTACATCGAGCGCGACTTGCTCCTGATCACCGTGACCGTCAGCGCCGAGAAGCGGCGCGAGGTCGTCGACATCGTCGAGCTGTTCCGCGGGAAGGTCGTCGACGTGTCGCAGACGAGCGTGATGATCGAGCTCGCCGGCACCGAGGACAAGCTCGAGGCCTTCATCGACCTGATGCGGCCGTACGGCATCGAGCAGACGGCCCGCACCGGCGTGATCGCCATGCCGCGCGGCGGCACGCAAACGGCCAAGGCCACCGCCCAGTCGGGCGGCTCGACCAAGCGCGTCCGCACGCTGGATGCGCCCGCGGGCGTGGCGCTGCCGCCGTCGTAGGCGGGCGATCAGAAAACGAAAAGACGTAAAGACGTAAAGCAGGACGTGGCACGCCGTGCTCTCCCGCTTTACGTCTTTTCGGTTTTCGTCTTTTGCCCTGAGGACAGAGCCGCTGAAGCGGCCCCGCCGGCGTCAAACCCCCGCGCGCTTGTACTCCGGCCGCTGCGACGCCATCAGCAGCTTGCTCCACCACCGCATCACCTGCACCGACAAATACGCGACCGGCAGCAGCGCGAACACCGCCGCCGCGGCGATCCAGCGCGGGTGGTTCGCCCAGTCGATGGCGCCGTCGGAGCCGCGGAAATCCGCCGACCCCGCGACGAACGCCGCGTCGTACACGATCAGCCACAGCAGCCCGTACAACATCAGCGTCTGACCGGCCTCGCGCCGGTTGGCGTACCGTCGCTTGATCACCGCCGCGACCACCAGGAACAACACGACCGCCCCGGCCGGCAGCAAAAGCCCCGGCGACAAGGCCAGCGACGACTTGCGGTAGATCCCGCAGAACCCGATCAGCACCAGGTCGATCAGCGCGAGCATCCCCAGCACCGACCACCGCTGCCCGCGCGTCAGCGCAGGCCGCTTCTGCTCCCACTTGTAGGCCACCGTCGACAGGATCGCCACGTGGTTCAGCAGCAGCAGCGGGTGCCAGAGGACCGGCAGGTCCGGCGCAGGCACGGCCGCGTGGAAGAACCGGATCAGCCCCAGGCAGATCAGCCCCGGCCAGACGAGGTACTTGCCCGCGACGTCGTAAAACGTGATCAGCAATCCCGTCCAGACGACGATCACCAGCGGCACCCAGTACGAGTAGAACGGCCGGAGCGAGAGGTACGTCGCCCCCGCGAGCGCGGCCAGCGCCAGCAGCGCGCAGATCACGTGCGCCGTGACCACCCCGATCCGCCCCGACGGCAGCGGCCGCCCCGGCGCGATCGTCGAGTCGCGCCGGCGGTCGATGATGTCGTTCAAACTCATCCCGTACCCGTACAGGCCGACCGAGACCATCACGATCGCCAGCCCGTCGCGCCAGTCCATCGCCCCGAAGAACGCGCCCGCGCCGCCCCCGCCCGCCGTCCGCGCGGCGCGCAGCAGGTACGCACACGTCGAGTCGGCGATCGCCGTGAACACCAGCGCCATCCGCGTCAGCTGGAGCACGGGCAACAGGCGATGGGAAAGGGCGGAGAGCATGGGCGTGCGGGATTGTGAATGGGTGGGGGGAGGTTGTCTACCGGCCGGGGCGCGCGCGCCGGCGGACGGCCGATTCCCGATGGCCCGTCAAGGCGCGCGTCCGGCGGGAGGACGGTCGGGACGCCGGCGCGCGCTTCGATCGGCAAGGCAACGCATTAACCGACTGGACTCTTCCCCGCGACGGTCGTACCCTCGCCCATCAAGGATAATTCGTGAGCTCGAAAACGCACAAGAATCACCCGCCGCACGCCGGGCCCGCCCCCACGCCCACCAGCGACACGTTCGCCGAGAACCTCGAGCAGACGCAGGAGTCGGCCCAGAAGCCGGTGGTCGTGCCGCGGCAGGACCTGACGCGCGCCCACGAACTGGCGTCGAAGCTCATCGGGGAGTTGGAGAAGGTGCCCGACGGCGACATGGTCGGCGAGGTCATCGACACCGCGCTCAAGCTTTTGCGCGACCAGACCAACCGGGCCGACATTAAGCTGATCAACAAGAGCCTGAAGGAGCTGCGGTACGCGATGAAGGTGTTCGCGCCTTACCGCGAGACGCTCAAGGTGAGCATCTTCGGGTCCGCCCGCACGCCCGACACGCACGCCGACTACAAGGCCGCCCTCGCGTTCGGCAAGCGCATGGCGAACGAAGGGTGGATGGTCATCACGGGCGCGGGCGGGGGCATCATGGCGGCCGGGCACGGCGGGGCCGGGGCCGACCCGTCGTTCGGCCTGGCGATCCGCCTCCCGTTCGAGCAGAAGACCAACCCGTTCATCGCCGACGACAAAAAGCTGATCAATTTCAAGTACTTCTTCACGCGCAAGCTGATGTTCGTGCGGAGTAGCCAGGCGATCGCGCTGTTCCCCGGCGGGTTCGGGACGATGGACGAGGGGTTCGAGGTGCTCACGCTCGTGCAGACCGGTAAGAGCGTGCCGATGCCGATCGTGTTCATCGACCACCCCGGCGGCGACTTCTGGAAGCACTGGCAGAAGCTGGTCGACAAGCAGCTCCTCGAGCGCGGGCTGATCGGCGAGGAAGACCTCCGCCTGTACAAGATCACCGACGACGTCGACGAGGCGGCCGCCGAGCTGGTCAAGTTCTATTCGAACTACCACTCGGTGCGCTACTGGAAGGACGACCTGATCGTCCGCCTGCGTCGCAAGCCGACCGACGAGCAACTCGCGGTCATCCAGAAGCGGTTCAAGGACATCGCCCCGCGCGGCGAGTTCCGCGTGTCGGGCCCGCTCCCGGCCGAGAAGGACGAGCCGAGCCTGAATCACCTGCACCGGCTGGTCTTCCCGTTCAACAAGCGGGACCACGGGAAGCTGCGGATCCTGATCGATCATTTGAACGATCTGCCGGAGTAGGGGGGCGCGCGGATCGACTCCGAAATGGGCAGCCCGACGCCGATCGGACCGTCTCCGCGCCCTCTCGCCCTCGGGTGCACCGTGCCATATAGCCCGCCACTTGTGGCGGGGAGCCGTGGAAGTTGGGGCGTCGCGGCCTTGGGAGTTCGTGCGCTTTCCCGCCACAAGTGGCGGGCTATATGGGGCGCGTCACTCCAGAGCGCGGGCGCCGAGACCGTCGGCGCACGTCACCCTTTCACTATCAGCCACTGCTCGCTCAGGCGTTCGGGCGACACGGGGATGCGCGTTTTGAGTTCCTGCGCGAATTGCGATGCGGAACGCTTGCGCCCGATCCCACACGGCCATGCGGTTCCTCCGTTGCGCTCGGGACGACGGTAGCGCGGCATCACGTCCCATCCCGCGGGGGGCCCGGGAATATCCCGGCGCCGCGCGGCGTTTGGTCACACGCTGGCGCGGGTGTCATGCCCTGTACAGGCGTATCAAATTTCATTGACGCGTAATGGCGCGCCCTATAGGTTGTGAGTAAGGTCACTCGGCCCGCGGACGTCCGCCGAGAGCCGTTCTGTGACCTCGAGACGAATTGCAAGAAAGGTTCCACTTATGGTCGTGGTGATTTTGACTGCGCTGCTCATGATTGCAGCCGGCGTCCTCGCGGCGGCTTCGCTGATCGCCGCCAAGAAGCCCAACGCCAAGGAGGCGATCGACAAGCTCGTCCCGTTCCAGGGGATTATCGGGATCATCTCGCTGCTCTGGGGCGTCTGGAGCCTGATCGGAGTGATCCGCATCATCGACGCGTTTTCCGTCGTGCCGATCCGGTGGCTCCTCGCGCTCGCTGCGGCGCTGGTCATGATCATCCTCGGCTTCGTCCTCGGATACGCCCTGATCTCCAAGTACACGATGAAGACGCCCGAGGCCCAGGCCAAGGGCGAGGCCATGCGGCTCAAGATGGTGAAGTTCCAAGTGCCGCTCGGCATAGCCTCCATCGCGCTGGGGCTGTGGGTCCTGATTTCCGGGTTGACCGCCTGATGGTCAATTTGGGGAAGGGTGAGCCGGTCGAGACGCCGAAGACCCTGACACACGAGGGCCGCCCCGCATCCACCGCGGGACGGCCCTCCGTCATTTCCTGTTTGGTCGCGGCGATCCGCACATCGGCCTGCGGTCGAACGTCGCGTGGCCGGGACGGACGAACGGGAAAGGGGCGCATCACGCCGGCAACTCGCGCGTCGCCCGGCGGAGGCGGTCTCGCACGGCGGCCCACTCGGGCGCGTCCGGGGGCATCTGGACGTAGATCGCGTCGAGGGCCATCGCGTCCAGCGTGCGGAGGGCGGTGTAGAGCTCGCGGGCGTACGTGGCGGGGTCGTCGGCGAGGGTGATGACCGTGCGCTCCTGCATGATGCCGCCGGGGATCGGCGAAAAGCCGATCCGGATCAGTCCGTTCGCCGCACCTTTGGGGGTTCGACCTCGGAGCGAGTGGCGTTGGTCCCGCGTGAAGCGGTAGGCCGGCGTGGCCGGGGCGTAGTGCACGTCGTGCTGGCCGGGCGACGCGGCGGCGATGCTGGTTGGCGTCACGAGTGAGCCCGCGTGGACGGGGCGGCCGAGGACCGCGGCGATCTGATCGGCGGTGACGTGGCCGGGGCGGAGGATCGTGGGATTCGCGGGGTCGGAGAGGTCGACGACGGTGGACTCGATGCCGACGGTGCAGGGGCCGCCGTCGAGAATCATGGCGGGCTCGTGGGCGGGGTCGGGGGCGACGTCGCGGTGGTGGACAATTGGGGGAACGATGTTGCGGTCGTAGTGCGGGTCGGGCACGGAGGGGTGCGGGTGTGTCACCGCGTCTGCGGTGGGGAACTCGTCGGCGACGTGTTTGGCTGTCGTGGGCGAGACGCGCGTGGAGCGGTTGGCGCTGGGGGCGACGAGCGCACCGCCGAACGCGCGGAGCAGGTCGAGGGCGAGCGGGTGGTTGGGGACGCGGAGGGCCACGGTGGGGAGGCCGGCGGTGGCGTTATCGGGGATCAGAAACTGGTGGCGGGGCGCGTATGCGGTGAAGGGCGCGGATGCGGTGAGGGGCGCGTCCGCGGGTCGCTCACCTTCGGCTAATTCGGGGTCGTCGAGGGGGTGGCGCGTCGTGTGCGGCGGCGGCGCGACGGGCAGTCGCTTGGGCAGGACGATCGTGAGCGGGCCGGGCCAAAAGCGGTCGGCGAGTTGTTGGGCTTCGTCCGGCCAAACGGCGGCGTAGCGTCGGGCGGTCTCGACGTCGGCGACGTGGGCGATGAGCGGGTTGGTGCCGGGGCGGCCCTTGGTGCGGTAGATGAGGTCGATCGCCCAGTAATTGGTGGCGTCGGCGCCCAGGCCGTAAACGGTCTCGGTCGGGAACGCGACGAGGCGGCTGGTGCGGAGGAAGTGGATGGCGCGGGAGAGGTCGGGCACTTGTTTGGCGATCAGGAGGATTCACCGCAGAGACGCAGAGGACGCGGAGGGGGCGCGGAGAAGAAATCCTATTTGTGGGCCTGCATTTTATCCGTATCCGTGCGGGGCTTCGACCTGCTCAGAACACTCCTCTGCTCTGCGAGACCTCCGCGCCCTCTGCGTCTCTGCGGTGCGTCCTCTGAGGCGATCTTGGGGCGACTGCTCTTTTTCGACGGCTCAGTCTTGGGCAAGAAAAACGACCGTGGCGGTTTGCGGGCGGCGCAGCACTCGACGGCCTCGGCGATCTTCTTCGCGCGCGTCTCGGGGCGTTTGACCATCTGGATGCGGTAGAGGAAGGTCTTGCGGGCCGAGGGGCTGAGGGAGTCGAAGTGGGCGCGGGCGCCGGCGACGGTGGCCAGGGCGGTGGCGAGGTCGTCGGGGACTTGGCCGTCTTCGACGCCATCAAGGTGCGTCCACTTTCCGTTCGATTTGGCGGTCTCGATGCACACCAGGCCCGCGGCGGTCATCATGCCGGTGGTGATGAGCTTTTCGACGCGCGTCTTGTTCAGTTTCGACCAGACGCTGCTCGGCTTACGCGGGCAAAACCACTGGACGTAGGTGTGGTCGCCCAGCGAGCGGACGGTCGCATCGATCCACCCGAAACAGAGGGCCTCTTCGACGGCGTCGGCGTAGGGGAGGCGGTTTTTATTGGCGGCGGCCTTCTCGAAGAGGAGCCAGACGCCCTGGGATTTGGCGTGGTGCCTGGCGAGCCAGGTGCGCCAGGATTTGCGCGTCTTGGGATGGACTTGCGGTGTGAGCGACGCGGTGGGCACGAGGGGAATGTAGCGTGACGCGGGCGTGGGTGCGATAACTCGATGCACGTTACACCCCGGATTTGCCGCAACATCGGCAAACCCGATTCACATTGACGCTCCGGTCCGGCCGAAATACCATTGACCGGGCGTTAATCGCGTGCGCCCGCGGGCTTGCGCGCGTCGCGGCCCCCCGAGAGCCCAAGTCGTACCCCGCCACGGGACGTGTGCCATGAAATGTGACAACTGCAACAAGCCGGCCACGGTGCACCTGACCGAGATCCGCAACGGCAAGAAGATCGAGAAGCACCTGTGCGAGCAGTGCGCCGCGCAGAGCGAGGGTCTGCCGGTCAAGGGGCACACGCCGATCAACGAGCTGCTGACCAACTTCGTGATGGCCCACAGCGGGCTGCAGAAGGAGCTCGGCACGACGTGCGAGAATTGCGGCATCACGTGGGCCGAGTTCCGGCAGCACGGGCTGTTCGGGTGCGAGAAGGACTACGACCTGTTCGAGAAGGACCTGACGCCGCTGCTGCACCGTGCCCACGAGGGCCAGACGCACCACGTCGGGAAGGTGCCGGCGCGGGGCGGCGGGTCGGCGGCCGGGTCGGTGCCGAAGAAGCGCAAGTCGGCCGACGCGACGAAGCTCAAGAAGGAGCTGCAGCGGGCGGTCGAGAACGAGGACTATGAGCGGGCCGCGCAGCTGCGGGACGCGATCAAGGAAGCCGAGGCGGGATGACCCCGTCAGTTGTCCGTGGCCCGTTGGCAGTTGCAACGGCCCGGCGTTCGTGAGCGTCTCCCGACCAGCAACTGACAACGGACCACTGACCTCCTCCACCATGAAACTCTCCGACCTCACCAGCCGTGCCGGCGAATGGCTCCGTGGAAACGGGCCGATGAGCGAGATCGTGATCTCGTCGCGGATCCGCCTGGCGCGGAACATCGCCGGGCACCGGTTTTTGTCGCGCGCGTCTCGCACC
>DATHXE010000424.1:0-2876 GCA_035459845.1 Tepidisphaeraceae bacterium
ACCCGTCGCCTCAAAGAACTCAACCCGGGCATCAAGTGCATCTGCATGCAGCCCGACCACCCCCTCCACGGCCTCGAGGGCATGAAGCACATGGCCTCCGCCCTCGTCCCCGGAATCTACCAGCCGGCCGTCGCCGACGAGCAGGTCGAGGTCGGCACCGAAGACGCCCACCGCACGGTATTGCGAACGGCGCGCGACGAGGGCCTCCTGATCGGCGTCTCCTCCGGCGCGAACCTCTACGCCGCCCTCGAGGTCGGCAAGCGCCTCAAGGCCGCCGGCCAAACCGACGCCGTCGTCGTCACCATCTTCTGCGACTCCGCCGCCAAATACTTGTCCGAAAGCTTCTGGACCGAGATGGACTCCGAAGCGGCGAACTGGCCGTGAGATCCCACGAGATTTAGACACCGATGACACCGATAACACCGATGTTCACAGATCAAAGAATCAGATCGGTGACCATCCGTGTCATCGGTGATATCGGTGTCAAGAGAACGGGTGGCCTCAACAGAGTGGCGTGAGTTATGTCGCCCGTTACCCTCCATCTCCCGACCGCGATCAAACGGCAGATCGACGCCGAGGGCATCGCCGCCTTCCCGAACGAGTGCTGCGGCATTCTGATCGGCCGCGATTTGCCCAACGGCCGCCGAGTCGTCGACCGCCTCGTCCCCATGGCCAACACGTTCGACGCCGCCGAGCAATACCACCGCTTCACCGTCGACCCCAGGGCCCAGATCCAGGCCGAAAAATCCGCCGACGCCGAGGGCAAGTCCGTTCTGGGCTACTACCACAGCCACCCGAACCACCCGGCCAGGCCCAGCGAGTACGATCGCCAGCACATGCCGCCCTTCGCGTTCTACAGCCAGGTGATCGTCTCGATCGTCGACCGCAAACCCGCCGACCTCACCTGCTGGTACCTCGACGAGGCGACCGAGCAGTTTGTCGAAACGCCCGTCGTTGTAGAATGACTCGGCCATGAACGACGAAGTCGAACAGATTCGGGCGCTGCGTCTGGCCCACCCCTTCCGTGCCTTCGTCGTCACGCTCTGCGACGGCCGCGTGCTGCCGGTGATCAAGCCATATCACGTGGCCATCGCCGTTGACGGCAGTCACATGATGTTCGGCGATGACGGCCCCGATAATACTCACCTCTGGCCACGCGACGTGGTGGGTGCCCGAATCAGGCCACTCGACTAACCCCGCTTCTTCCCTTCTGATCTTCGCGCCTCAGCGTCTTTGCGACCCACCCCCTTCGAGCCTCGCCTATGCCCATCAAACCCCAAGGCCGGATCTTCAACGACATCACCGAGACCATCGGCGGCACGCCCCTGGTCCGCCTCAACCGCATCATCCCCCCCGGCGGCGGCATCGTCCTTGCCAAGTGCGAGTTCTTCAACCCGCTCTCGTCCGTGAAGGACCGCATCGGCGTCGCCATGATCGACGCCGGCGTCAAGGCCGGCAAGATCAACAAGGACACCGTCATCGTCGAGCCGACCAGCGGCAACACCGGCATCGCCCTCGCGTTCGTCTGCGCCGCCCGCGGGTACAAGCTCGTCCTGACCATGCCCGAGAGCATGTCGATCGAGCGCCGCCGCCTGCTCAAGGCCCTCGGCGCCCGGGTCGAGCTCACCCCCGCCGCCGACGGCATGCGCGGCGCCATCAACAAGGCCAACGAGATCCTCAAGGAGAACGCCAACTCCTACATGCCCATGCAGTTCGAGAACCCCGCCAACCCCGAGATCCACAAGCTCACGACCGCCGAGGAAATCTGGGCCGACACCGACGGCAAGGTCGACATCCTCGTCTCGGGCGTCGGCACGGGCGGGACGATCACCGGCGTGTCCGAGGTCATCAAGCCGCGCAAGCCGAGCTTCCGCGCGATCGCCGTCGAGCCCACCGCCTCTCCCGTCATCACCCAGACCCGCAACGGCGAGCCGGTCAAGCCCGGCCGGCACAAGATCCAGGGCGTCGGCGCAGGCTTCGTTCCAGGCAACCTCCACCTCCCCGTCGTCGACGAAGTCATCCAGGTCACCGACGACGAGGCCTTCGAGTGGGCCCGCCGCCTCGCCAAGGAAGAGGGCATCTTCGGCGGCATCAGCTCCGGCGGGAACGTCGCCGCCGCCGCCAAGGTCGCCGCCCGCCCCGAGAACAAGGGCAAGCTCATCGTCACCATCATGTGCAGCTTCGGCGAACGCTACCTCAGCACCCCGCTGTTCGAGGACGAGGCATGAAGAACATCGACAACATCGTGCTGCCCGACGACGTGTACGACCTGATCGCCCGCCGCGCACAGGCCGCCGGCCGGTCCGCCGCCGAGGAGATTGCCGAGGTCGTCAAGCGCGACACCGCGGCCGAGGCGCGAGAGTCGGCGCTGATCGAGGACATCAAGCGCGGCCACGACGAACAGGCTAAGGCGGGCATCTTCCTTACGACCGAAGACTTAGTCTCCGCCCCCGATTGGGGCCGCGAATGATTGTCGTCGACACAAACGTCGTGTTGGCCGTGGTGGTGCGCAGCGACGCGACGCAGGCCGCGCTGGCCGCGCGCTCGCGGGATCCGGAACGGATCGTCCCGCGGTTGTTCGTCAGCGAGGTGCTCCAGTCGCTGCTGAAGTACGTCGTCGCCCGGAGTATGGACCGCGATCAAGCGCTCAAGGCGTTTAAGCGTGCGACGAGTCTCGGGAAGGCCGGTCACGCGGAAGCCGAGCCCGTTGACGTGCTCAACACCGCCATTCGCCTCGGGCTGACCGCCTACGATTCGGAATACGTCGCCATGGCCGAACTGCACGGCCTTCGATTCGTCACGCTCGACGGTCAAGTCCTCAAGGCCGCGCCCGGCGTGGCGGTAACGCCAACCGACTTCGCCGCTGGCCACTAACT
>DATHXE010000425.1:0-9168 GCA_035459845.1 Tepidisphaeraceae bacterium
GCGAGAAGGGCATCGAGGAAGGGGGCCCCGGGCCGCGCGGCGTGCGCCGCTCGACCCGCGCCATGGGCCGGGCCGACAGCGGTCAGCCCGAGAGCCCGATCGGTGGCGCGCCGGCGACGGACGCCCCCGCGGCGGACGCCCCCGCGGCCCCGACCGAGGCGCCCGCCCCGAGCGAGCCGCTCGCTGCCGGCACCCCGGCCTAAAGCGCTTCGCCCCTCCCCAAGTTGTTTAAGACACGCCGGGGCGATCCCACGATCGCCCCGGCTTTGTCTCAAATGTGACCCCCTTCTGATCCCCCGGCGAGCGCGCTCGGTCCAGAGTCGATGTCAGGCGGGATCGCGGCAGGACGTCATTCCTGCCATGACGCAGACTACTTCACGGAAAGCGACGGAGACGAACATGGCTGAGATCACCGCCAAGATGGTGAACGAGCTTCGGGCCAAGACGGGCCAGGGCATGATGGAGTGCAAGAAGATGCTGACGGAGGTCGGCGGGGACGTCGACAAGGCGATCGACGCGTTTCGCGCGAAGGGCGTGAAGTCGTCGCTGACCGAGCGCGTCGCCGGGGAGGGCCGCGTGCTCGGGGCGATCTCGGCGGACTACAAGACGGCCGCCCTGGTCGAGATCAACTGCAACACCGACTTCACGGCCAAGAGCGAGCCGGTGGCCGTCCTCGGGCGGGCCGCGGCCAACGCGCTGGTCGCCGGACAGGACGCGGCCGCCGCGGTGAAGGAACAGCTCACCCACGTGTCGCAGACGACGGGCGAGAACGTCGTACTCGGCAAGACGGCCTCGCTCTCGGGCGACCGGGTCGGGCTGTACCTGTACGGCATCTCGGGCAAGATCGGCGTCGTGCTGCAGTTCGGCGGGACCGTCGCGAACGTGACCGACGAGCTGGTGACGGACGTTGGCGGGCACATCGCGTTCAGCAAGCCGCTGGCGATGACCCGGGACCAGATCGACCCGGCGGTGGTCGAGAAGGAGCGCGCGTTCGCGGTCGAGGAGGCGAAGGCGACCGGCAAGCCCGAGCAGATCGCGGTCAAGATCGCCGAGGGCAAGCTCAACGCGTTCTTCAAGGAGAAGGCGCTGCTCGACCAGGACTTCTTCAACGCCGGCAAGTTCAAGGGGAGCGTCGGGCAGATGATCAAGGACAAGGGCCTGACGCTGGTGAACTACGTGCGGGTCGAGGTCGGGCAAGCTTAGAGATTCACCGCAGAGACGCAGAGGTCGCGAAGGTTGCGCAGAGAATCGTCCCTGCGCGGTCTCGGGCGAGCTGAGAACATGGAAGGCCCGCGAGATCACGATGTGATTTCGCGGGTCTTCTGATTTTGCAGAATTTGTGGGCGCGAGGGTGGGATCTCGGCGTCCTGAGGGATCGGAGCGCCACGTGCACCTTCGGTGCGACCGCTAAGTACGGCACGGGAACTCGGGCACGGGGTGCGAGAGTTCAACGGGTGTATGCGGACCGCGTAGAGACGGGTGATGCCAACTACCGCTCAACGCGTCAGTGCTGATTGGTCTAAAAGCCGTACATGGGCCGCACGGGTGCTGGCGGCGGCCATTTGGGCGACGCCGGTCGGGGGCGGGCTGTTGCTGGCGCCGGTGGCCGCCGCCCAGCAGACGCTGACGGCGCACGAGCGAGCGCAGGCGATCCTGACGATCGCCAAGGCGGCGTTTAACGACGGGAATTACACGGTCGCCGCGGACCGGTTCCGGGAGTACCTGCGGATCGCGTCGGCGGGTCGGTTGGAAATGGCGGCGGCGCGGTACGGGCTGGGCGTCTCGATCATCGAGAGTCAGCGGGATTACCGGGCGGCGACGGACGTGCTCGTGTACGCGGCCCAGACCAAGGGCTTCCGCGACCAGGGGCTGGCGGCGTATTACCTGGGCGTCGCCCAGCGGGGGTGGATCGAACAGGCGAAATTGGAGGCGGCCAAGCCGGCGGACCCGGGGGCGCGGAAACCGCCGCAACGGCCGAGCGACGAGATCCTTCTGCGCAACGCGGGGCAGAATTTCGCGCTGGCGGCCGACCTGCTGGCCGAGCGAGCGGCGGCCGACAAGATCACCGTCGCGCCGGACGCGAAGGAACTGCCGGCGGACCTGGAGTGGGTCGCGCGGGCCCGGTGCGACCAGGCCGAGGTGCTGCTCCGCGTGGGGCGGTACAAGGAGGCCTGGGTGGCCGCGGATCGCGTGGCCAACGACCCGCAGTTCGCGCTGAGCCGCTATCGCGCCGCGGGGCAGTATTACCTGGGTTACGCGGCGTTCGGGCTGAAGGACTGGCCGGTCGCGGTGCGGGCGCTGGCGTCGCTGGCGCCGTTCGACCAGGATGGGATCGGCGTGCACGCGCAGTACCTGCTGGCGCGCGTGCACCATTTGGCGGGCGAGCGGCCGGAGGCGATGGCGGGGTATCAGTCGATGGTGGCCGAGTGGGAGCGGCAGCGGCGCGACGCCGCGGCGCGCGCGGCCGACCCGCAGACGCCGGCCGCCGAGAAGGAGCGTCTGACCGCCGCCGCGAAAGAGCCCGCGCCGGAGTACGTGGCCCGGGCGATGTTTTACTGGGGCGTGGCGCTGACGGAGTTCGGCCAGCCGGACGAGGCGCTGCCGAAGTTTTTGCGGAGCGTCGAACTGGCGGGGAGCGCCCCGGTCGCGGGCGAGGCGCGGCTGCGGGCGGGGATCGCGGGCGTGCAGGCGCGGAAGTACGGCCCGGCGATCGCGGCGCTCGAGCCGGTCGTGGGCGACGAGAAGTCGGCCGACCAGGCGCTGCGGTGGCTGGCCAAGGCGCAATACGGGCTGGGCACGGTGCCGGTGCCGCTCGGGCGGGGCGCGGCCGCGATCGCCAACGCCGCTCCGGACCCGGTCGCGCTGGCGGCGGGAATCCGCAAGGCCGTCGACACGCTCAAGCTCGCGGATGAGAAGGCCCGCGCGATGGCCGCGACCGACCCGAGCGCTCAGGCACGGCGGGCGACGATCCTCCTGGAGCTGGGCGACATGCTGCAGCTCGACCGCCGGTACGCCGACGCCGCGACGGTGTACGCGGCGATCCGGCAGGTGTCGGCGATGGCGCAGACGGAGGCGGCCGAGCAGGGATTACTCCGTCAGGCGATCGCGCTGCAATTGGCGGGAAATTACGCGGAATCCGACAATGCGTGCGCGGCGTTCTCGTCGAACCACCCGCGGAGCGTGCACCGGCCGGAGGCGGCGGTGCGGTACGCCGAGAACGCGCTGCTGGCCGCGAGCGCCGCGAAGAATCCGGCGGCCGCCAATTCCGACGGGAGCAAGCGGCCGTACGGGGAGGCGGTGGCGCGATTCGAGCGCGTCCTGAGCAAATACGCGGACTCGCCGCAGGCGAACGTCGCGCGGTTCGGGCTGGCGACGATCCAGTATTTGCAAGGGCAGTACGGCCCGGCCGCGGACGCGCTGAACAAGATCCCCGAGGGCGACCGGATCGACGACCTGGTGGGCGTGAACCTGATGCTGGCCGACTGCAAGTTGCGGGCGCTGCCGGAGACGGCCGAGGACGCGCTGTCGGGCGCGCGGCTGGCGAACCAGCTCGAACAGGTGCTGACCATGCTGGACGGGTTCGTCGCGAGCCGGGCGAAGGACGACCCGGAGGTCGCGGATGCGAACGTGCGGATCGGGCACGCGGCGACTCGGCTGGCGAAGCTTCTCGCCGAGCCGGCGGAGCGCCGCCGGACGCTGGCGCGGGCGCGGCGGGCGTATTCGGCCGTGGCGGTAAACCAGCCGGACCACCCGCTGTACCCGGTCGCGGCGCTCGAGGGGGCGAAGCTGATGGCGGCGTTCGGGAGTGGGAACGCGGCGGCGCTGGAGCTGTCGAAGTTCCGCGCCGAGGACCTGGCCAAGCTGAAGATCGCCCCGCTGGCGCTGATCCACCTGGCCGACGCGGCGCGGACGCAGCGCAAGCCGGACGACGCGGCGGGCGTGCTCCGCGAGGTGCGGGCGAAGTACGAGGCGGAGCTTCTGGCCGACCCGGACCGGGCGGCGTGGGTGCCGACGATGCAGTACAGCCTGGCGCTGTCGCTGAAGGAGGGCGGCAAGTACGCCGAGGCGCGCGAGCTTTTGGCCAAGATCGCGGCCGAGAACCCGAAGCGGCCGGAGGCGGTGGAGGCGACGTGGCGTGTGGCGCAGTGCGCGATGGACCCGGCGATGGCGGACGTCGAAGGTCGCCGGCGGGCGCTGAGCGCGGCCGTGAAGCCCGAGACGCAGGCGGAGGTGCTGGCGGGGCTGCTCGAGGCGACGAAGGCGCTGCGGACGGCTGGCGAGCACATGGGGGCGGAGGCCGCCAAGCTCGCGGAGCGCGAGCCGGAGTCGGAGGTGCCGCAGCGGATGTACTACGACGCCGCGTGGTGCTGGCGGATCGTGGGCGAGGTGGAGGTGGAGGCGGCCCGCCGGCAAATGCAGACCGAGGCGCTGCGAAAGATGGTCGAGAAACTGCAGGCGGAGGACCCGACGCGGACCGTGGCGGGCTTGCAGCCGCCGGCGGTTCCGCTGTCGGCGATCCCGCTGCAGGCGGGTGAGAAACTGGCGCGCGAGCGGTACAAGGCGGTGATCGACGGGAACGTGGCCGACTCGGCGCTGGTGGACGAGGCCCGCGTGGAGTTGGGCGACCTGCTGGCGTCGCGCGACGAGTTCGACGCGGCGATCGCGACGCTGGGCGAGGCCGTCGCGAAGGCGACTAACGTCGACCTGGCCGACCGGCTCCGAGTACGGATGGCGTCGCTGCAACTGGGCAAGGGTGACGCGAAGGGCGCGCTGGCGACGGTGAACGAGATCATCACGGCGCAGCGGAACGTGTACGCCGGGTACGCGCACCTGATCGCGACGGAGGCGGCGTTCCAGGTGGGCGAGTGGCAGACGGTGGTCGAGAAGGCACGGTTGTTCGTCGACCCGCGGCCGTACGGGCGGCTGCCGGGCGTGTCGGACCACGCACTGCTCCGAATGGCGCACGCGCAGCAGAAACTGGGGCAGTGGGCGGAGTCTAAGGCGACGCTGGAGGATTTCCTGACGCGGTTCAACAACTCGAGCCTGCTGCTGAACGAGGCGAAGTACGCGGCGGCGATGTCGGCGGAGCAGCTCAAGGAATTCGACCGCGCCGCGGCGCTGTATCAGGAGGTCGCCGCGCGGACGGCGGGCGAACTGGGGGCGAAGGCCAACTATCGTGCGGGGCTGGTGCGGTTGGGGCAGCAGAAGTACGCCGAGGCGATCGGGCCGCTGATGACGGTGGCGTACGGGTACGACGACCCGGAGCTGAGCCCGGCGGCGATGTGCGAGGGCGCGCGGGCGCTGGACGGCATGGGCAAGCGTGAGGAGGCCCGGCGGCTTTTGACGCGGGTGACCAGGGACTACCCGACGGGCAAGTGGGCGGCGGAAGCCAAGGGGCGGTTGGAGGCGCTGCGATGAGCAAGTCCTTTGCAGCATTTTGGAGGTACCGATCCGGGGCGGCGCTTCGGGCGAAGCCCGTGCGCTCCGTCCCGGCTTGGAGGGACTTCTCGCGCCTGGCGCGTCGCGGGTTGGTCGGGTGCGCCTCGGCGTTGCTGATTGCGACCGGCGCGTACGCCGAGAAGGCAGCGCCGCCCCTCGCCGATCGGCTCGGTCCGGCGGCAAAGCTTGCCGTACCGAACGTGGACGCGCCGCAACCGTCAATGCCCGTCGCGACCCCGCGCCCGGCTGCGGTTACAAGTCCTGCGACTCCCGTGGTCGACGGCGGCGGGCGGCCGCTGGGGGCGAAGCGGCTGGCCAAGCTTCAGGCGCGCGGGTTTGCTGGCACCGATCCGGCTGACGTTGACCGTCCAGCGGTTGCGACGATTGCGAATGCCCCCCTGCCGCCGCTGCCGCGGATGGCCGAAGGAGCACGGCTCGCGACGACGCCGGTCCCGGCGCCCCTGCCGATCCGGATCCCGAACCTGCTGGCGAGCCCGCGCCGGGCGGCTTACGCGTCGGCCAACCCGGTGCTGGCGCCGGCGGGGCCGATCTCTACGGCGCCCGTCGGCAACGTGGATGGCGGTTCTGCGCTGCCGGCTCTGGGGGCGATGACGCGTCAGCCAATCATCGACGTGTCGGCCCCGCCGACGATGTTGGGGATTGATGAGGCGCCGTACGTGCAGGCGTCGGGGGCGGATGACGCGGGGGACGTGCCGGCGCCGGTACCCGCGGGGGGAGTTCGACCGCGGATCGAGTGAAGTTGCGGCTCGCGCGATCGCACGGGTTTCAGAGCCGCTGAAGCGGCCCCGCCGGCGAGGAGGGCGCACACTCGCGCGCGGCTATTCTTCGCTTATGTCCAGACGGTACGCGTGCACCGGGGTGCCGCGGTCGTTGGCGTCTTGAAGGCAGAGGTAGTAGACGCCGTCGGCGGGGACTTTGAAGCGCAGGTCGGCGTCGCGGTCGGTGGCGGAGGCGTCGTCGGCGGTCGCCAGCGTGCGGCCGTTCGCGTCGTATAGCGTGAGCGCGGGGTCTAGGGGGGAGCCTGCGCTTGCGGCGCGTACACGGGCGACGATTGTTCGGCCGGCCTTGGCTTCGATGCGGAAGACGTCCACGTCCTTCTCGGCGTCGATCAGGCCGATGACGGTGTGGCCGGGGGCGATGGGCTGCGCCTGTTTGAAGCCGCCGTTGGGCTCCTTTTCGTCGACGGCGGTGGCCGGGTCGATGATGAGGATCTCGAACGCTGCCGTGGTGCCTGCGGGGGTCGTGACGGTGACCGCGCGGGGGCCGGGTTTGGCGTCCTTCGGGATCGTGGCGTCGGCGGTCAATTCCGTGTCGCCGATGCGGGCGGCTTCGAACGGCTTGGGGGGCTCGGATTTCTTCTTCTCTTTGAGCTTGAGCGCCTCGGCGGGCAGGTCGGCGATCGCGAAGCCCGTCGCCTGGTCCAGGCCGACGCCGCGGAGGCGGATCGTGCTCGTCTTGCCCGGCACGACCGCCAGGGGTGCGACGCAGGTGATCTTTGGCACGTCCTTCTTCGGCTCAGGCTTGTCGGCGGCGGAGGGCGGGACACGGGCGAGCACGACCGCGGCGCCGATGGCGATTGCGATGCGAAGCGACGACATGAGACCCCACCATCTAATCGAGGTTGAAGAACAGCGGGAATGTGACGAAGGCCACGATGAACAGCACGACGGCGGTGATCAACCCGACCAGTTCCCACGGTCGAAGCTCCATGTCGTCGGCCTTGCGCGACAGCCAATCGCCGCGCCCGTCGGGGCGGCGGTAGTCGAGCGAGCGTTGGGTCGGGCCGACGTTCTTCACGAATACAACTCCCGCACGGTCGCCCCCTCGGCCAGGATTTCCAGCGGTCGGCCGTCGGGGGTGTGGATCTGCTTGCGCGGGTCGATGCCCAGGGCGTCGTAAATCGTGTACGCGACGTCGGCGGGCCGGACGGGACGGTCGGTCACGTTCGCGCCGGTCTTGTCGGTGGCGCCCAGAACCTTGCCTCCGGTGACGCCGGCCCCGGCGAAGAGCATGGAACCGGCGCGGCCCCAGTGGTCGCGGCCGACGTCCTTGTTGACCTTGGGCGTGCGGCCGAACTCGCCCATGACGACGACGAGCGTCTCGGCGAGCAGTCCGCTGGCGTGCATGTCGTTGATGAGGGCGGAGAAGGCTTGATCGAACGCGGGGACTTTCTTTTCCAGACCGGTCCAGATCTTGGCGTGGTGGTCCCAGCCGCCGTGGTTGACCTGGACGAACTTGACGCCGCGCTCGACGAGGCGGCGGGCGAGGAGGCAGGACTGGCCGATCTCGGTGCGGCCGTAGTCGTCGCGGAGGGCGTCCTTTTCGGCGCCGATGTCGAAGGCGGATTGGGCGTGTTTCGAGAGCACGATCTCCGCGGCCTTCTTCTGGAACTGGTCGTAGGTGGCGAGTTGGTCGTTGCCCTGGACGGTCTCTGAGAGGCGGTCGACGGCGGCGAGGAGCGAGCGGCGGCGGTCGTCGGACTTGGGCGTCATGCCGTCGGCCAGGCCGAGGTCGCGGACGCGGTAGTTGGGCTGGTTGGGGTCGCCGGCCTTGAAGGATTCGTAGCGGCCGCCGAGGAAGGCGCTTTTGCCGAGTTCCCATGTGAAGGCGGAGTTTTTCGGGATCGCGACGTAGGGCGGGAGGACGTGGCCGAAGCCGGTCTGGTGGGCGACGACGGCGCCCATGGAGGGGTAGTCGCCGAACGGGCTGCCGAAGCGGCCGGAGAGGACCCAGTTCTGGGCGGTCTCGTGGTGGTCGTTCTCGTGGGACTGGCTGCGGACGAGGCAGACCTTGTCCATCGTCCTGGCCATCTTCGGGAGGAGCTCGCCGACGTGCAGGCCGGTGACGTTGGTGGGGATGGACTTGTACTTGCCGCGGATCTCCTCGGGCTGGTCGGGCTTCATGTCGAAGGTGTCGTGGTGGGAGAGGCCGCCGCCTAGGAAGACGAGGAGGACGGCTTTGGCGCGGGGTTTGGACTGATTCGGTGGCGCTGAAGTGCCACTGCCCGTTGGGGATGCGGCCCGCGCGAGGACGGAGGGGAGGGAAAGGCCGAAGGCGCCGAGGGCGCCGATGCGGAGGAAGTCGCGGCGCGAGGCGCCGGTGCAGAGGCGGGATTTGGATCGGGTCAGGGAGACGTCGAACATGTCTGCCTCGTATCACGGGCGCCTTGCCCGTGTGTCAGGAACTGCGAGATTCGGATTCGCTGCGCGACCCGCCCGCTGAAGCGGGCTCGCCGAGGGTCAATGGTTGAATGCGAACTCCTTCGAGTTCACGAGCGCCCAGAACAGGTCGCGGAACACGTCGTCGCGTTCCTTGGGGTTGGCGCCGTTCAGCGCCATCGTCACCGCGCCGATGTCCTTCTCCGACGGTTTTCGGCACACGGTCGCCAAGAAAACGTCTTCGATCAACAGGCGGTCGTTCGCGCCATTTGTTTTAAGCAACATTGCGAGGCGGCCGTCGGGGGCGCGGATCTTGACGTGGACTTCCTGGCCGTTGGCGAGGTTTAGGAGCTGGGGGAGGGTGACGTCGCCGCTGCGCTCGCAGGCGCAGGCGGTGACGCGGTCGGACCGGCCGAAGAGGGTGAGGAAGTAAGAGGCGGTGGACGGGTCGGGGAGTTGGACGGCGCGGAGGCCGACGGGGTAGCCGGCGAAGGTGTCGGGCACGCCGGTGGCCGAGCTGACGGCGTCCATGAGGACTTCGGCGGGGAGT
>DATHXE010000426.1:0-4000 GCA_035459845.1 Tepidisphaeraceae bacterium
CCATCCGCTGGGCGTTCCGCACCTGCTGCTCGACCATCTTCTGATGGACGAGCTGTTGGGCCTCGATCATTTTCTGCATCTGCGGGTCCAGGCCGTTGATGCCGCCGACCGCCCCCGGGCCAGCGCCGCCGTTGATGATCACGCCGTTGATCTGGATCTGGGCGCCGTTCCCGGCCATGAACCGCTCGTAGTGCTTATGAGCCTCGGGGTGGTCCTTCTTCAACTCGTCGGCGTCCTTGGCCTTGTACTCCTTCGTCTCCGGCTTCCCGTCCTTGCCCGGCTCGGTGACGGACATCTCGATGCCCTTGTCGGCCGACTCGACGATCTTCACCGTGCGGTCGTTCTCCTGGGCCTTCACGGTCGTCACGCCATTCGCGTCGGACCGGCTGATCGCCATCGCGTGCCCGGCCCCGCCGGCGACCGCGTTCACCTGCACCTGGACATTCCCGCCCGGGCCGACGCGCATGATCCGCACGTTGCCGTTGCGGCGGATGCCCCCGAACTCGCCGTCGAAGTCCGCCCCGGGGGTCGCCACCGGCTTGGGCTTGGAGTCCTCGTCGATCTTCTTCAGCAGCGCCTCGGCGCGCGACGAGACCTCCAGGTCCTCGCTCCCCTTGGCCTCCTTGAGCGCCGGCAGCGCGTCCTTGCCGATTTTCCGCAGCGCGTCGGTCGCGTCCTGGCGCACCTTGGGGTCGTCGTGGCCGAGTTTCGCAATCAGATCGGCGAGTTCGGCCTTGCGGTCGGCCGGCGCCACGACGGCGGGCTTTGCCGGGATTTCGGTCTTAGCGTCTTCCGCCCGGGCCGGCAGGACGGTCATCAGACCGGCGAGCATTGCACACGTGATCGATCGGGTCATGGCGTGGGTCTCCTTCTGTTCATCCCATCGACGGGTCTGGGGGTTCGATTCTAACGGATTCGGGCGAACAGTCCTGTTCAGACAACGACCCGACTCCTACAACTGACACGCCCGTCACATTCGCAAACGAGCCGGGGCAGAGCGAGCGGACATCGGCCGAAACGTCGCCCCGGATCCGCCACTCCAAGTGCCCTAATCGTTTTCGAGTAGGTCTTTTATGACGATTTCCAGTCCTTCCACCACCCGTGCCGTCCGCTCGTAATCCAGCCGGTCGGGGGTGTCGCGGGCGGTGTGATATTCCTGGTATCGGAAGGGCGCGGTGTCGGTGACCATCATGGCCTTGTAACCCTGTTCCCAGAATGCCCAGTGGTCGGACCAGCCGATGCCCTCGATCGACCCGAGCAGGGCGGCGCCTTCGCTGGGGAATCGCACGTCCTTTCGGAATCTCCCGACGATTCGCTTGACCAAGTCGGCGGACCCGACGTTCCCGACGAACGCGACGAAATTGCCGCGCGACGGGTAGAACAGGGAAAACGGCTTGGGGTAACGCTGCGACCCCTCGGCGTCGGAATAACAGCCGATCGTCTCGACCGAAACCATCGCCGCGACCCGCTCGCCGCGCTCCTTGCACCGCCTGGCGTAGACGACCGACCCCATCAACTCCGTCTGAAAGAACGGCGGCTCCTCGTTGACGAACGCGGCGAGCCGGAGCGTCCGCTTGAACGGCCCCGCGCGCTTCGCCTCGGCCGCCAGCCGCCTTCCGAGCGCGAGGATCGCCGCTGTGCCGCTGGCGTTGTCGTTCGCGCCGGGTGAGCCGCGCACCGAGTCGTAATGCGCCCCCAGGACGACGATCTCGTCCGTCCGCCCTTTGATCTCGGTGTCCAGGTTGGCCACGGTCTGGCCGGCGGCGACGTACTCCTGCCGCGCGACGGTCAGCCCGGCTCTGCCCCAATCGGACTCGATGTATTTGGCGGCGCGCTCCAGGTTCGCCGGGTGTTGGACGTTTCGGTGACCGATGTCGCCCGCGAGCGTCGTGACGTGGGCCTTCAGTTCGTCGGCCAGGGAGACTTCGGCGGGCGTGATCGGTGGGAGATCCCCTTTGTAGCTCGTTCCCGGCATCGAGCACCCGACCCAGAGGTAGGCCGTGACGCCGAAGACGACCGCGAGGCGGACGGCCCATCGGCGGCGGCGGACGCGCGGGGTGACGGGGGACGGCATTTCCCGATTCTAGCAAGTGCGACGATGCGAGTAAGACGCCCGTGATCGCGGAGCGGCCGATTCTCACGGCGGGGTGAGGTACGCCACGACCTGGCCGATCCGCTCGAATCCCATCGATCGGTAAAGTGCCTTCGCGGCTTCGTTCCCCGAGGATACCGACAGGAACACGTGCCGGAACTGGGCCCGTGCGCAGATCTCGAGCGCCCGGCCGACCAGGTACCGGCCGACGCCGCGCCGCCGGTGCGCCGGGGCCACGTACACCTGCTCGACCAGCCCCAACTCGCCCACCGCAAGCACACCCGCGCCCGCGACGGTCGTCCCGTCCTCCAGCGCCAGCAGCGCGTCCCAACGTGGGTCGTCCAGGTGCAGCACCGCCGCGTCGGCGACCCGGGCCGACCCGCCCCACATCTCGTCCGCGCGGGCGCGCGCCAACTCGCCCGCGTGGCGGTAGCTCGCGCGAGCCGGAATCACCTGAAGTCCCTTCGGGACCGGAACGACGACCGACGGCGCGTGCCGGAGGTACATCACGTCGCTCGCGTCCGCCCGGCACCCCTTGGCGAGCAGGAACTCAGCCATCGGCCGAACGCGCTCGGCGGGCGCGGTCACGCTCATCGTCCAGTACCCGCACCGCGTCCCGCGCGCCGCGAAATGCGCCGCCACTTCCGCCCACGCGCCGGCCGGCGTCATCCCCGGCGGCAGGCCCACGTCCCGCACGTGGTTCGCGTTCCACACCTCGGCCAGTTCCGCGCTCGCCAGCGCGGTGCCGACCTCGATCTGCTCCGGTTCGGCGAGGTGCCCGACCCACTCCGTATCGCACTTGTAGAAGAGCCGAAGAAGGTCCGCCGCCGGCGGCTCGTGAACGGTCTGCACGATCGGAAGGGGCATGATCGCGATCATACGCGAGCCCGCTCCGTTCGACGTCCGTCCCGCGACGAGTCGCCGGGCTCCCTCTCTCATTCATCCTTCATCCTTCCGCCTTCATCCTTCCCCCCTCCCTTTGACAAACGACAAACCACGCATGACAAATGCCCGCATGCTCCTCTCCGTCTCCACCCTCGCCTGCCCGGATTGGACGCTGCCTCAGGTCGTCGACGCCTGCGCCGCCCACGGGTTGCACGGCATCGAGTTCCGCGGGCTGGGCCCGGAGATCGACGTCACCCGCGCCGAGGCGTTCGTCCCCGCCGGCCCCCTCGACAACACCCTCGCCCTGCTCGCCGCCCGCGGCCTGCGCATCCCCTGCTACGCCACGTCCGTCACGCTCGTCGCACCCGGCCCGGACCGCTGGCAGCAGATGCTCGACGAATGCCACCGCTACGCCACCCTCGCACAGCGCACCGCCACCCCCTACCTTCGCATCTTCGGCGGCGCCGCGACCGGCGGCCTGACCGACGACGAGGCCCGCGCGACCGCCCGCCGCCACGTCCGCCAGATCGTCAAGGTCTGTAAGCCGCGCGGCGTCACCCCCCTGCTCGAGACCCACAACGCGTACACCACCGCCGACGCCATGCGCGAGCTCGTCCACGACCTCGACCCGGCCGACGTCGGCGTCCTCTGGGACGTCGAGCACACCACCCGCGCCGGCGAATCCCCCACCGAGCTCGCCCGCGCCCTCGCCCCCTGGCTCCGCTACGTCCACCTCAAAGACTCGCGCCCCGACCCCACCCCCCACGCCCCGCGCCAAACCAGACCCTGCCTGATCGGCGACGGCGACCTCCCGCTCGCCGACGTCCTCGCCGCCCTCGCCTCGATCCGCTACGACGGGTGGGTCTGCCTCGAAACCGAAAAACGCTGGCACCCCGACGTCGCCCCGGCGCCGGAGCTCTCGATCCCCCGCTTCGCGTCGTTCATGCGCGCCCGCGCCGCCGCCGTCGCGTAACGTCGCGCAACATCCCGACGTAGCTCAACATTCCGATGTTGAGGAAGGGC
>DATHXE010000427.1:0-17500 GCA_035459845.1 Tepidisphaeraceae bacterium
GCCGAGCCGTACGGGCCGCTGGAGCGGATCTCGGGCGTCGCGGTGACCAACCGCCCGCTGGGCGCGCGATTCCCGAACGGGTTGATGGTCGCCAACGACCGGATCAACGCGAACGCGAGCGAGGACTTCAAGCTGTTCGCGTGGGAAGACGTGGCGGGGCCGGCGGGGTTGGTGGTGGATACGAAGTGGTCGGCGAGAGGGAAGTAGGGGGCAGAAAGAAACCCACGGAGCAAGCTCCGTGGGCTTTCGCGCTGTCCGGGGATCTTGATGGGTCCAAAGCGTTACTCGATCGCGACGGCCTCGACGAGGTCGAGGTTGCCGCCCTTGGATGCGCCGCCGATCACGAGGATGCGGGCGCCGTCGGAGACCAGGCGGTGGACGATGCGCGGGGTGGTCCTGGCGACCGTCGTCCACTGCGCGCCATCGAGGCGGAACAGGCTGCCGTCGGCGACGCTGACGTAGAGGCGGCCGCGGTGGACGCAGGCGGCGGGGGCGAAGCCGTTGCGGTCCTGGCCGGGGAGTTCGGGGCCGTTGCTCCACTTCCTGGTGGCCGGGTCGTAGATCTCGACGCGGCGGCTGGGGTCGGACTGGTCGTCGAACCCGCCGATCGCGTAGAGCTTGCCGTCGAGGACGGCGGCGATCAGGGCCCGGCGCTCCCAGGGCTGCTCGATCCTCTGCCAGGTCGCGTCCTTGGCGGAGAGGTCGAGGGTGATCATGTGGTCGAGCCAGTGGTTGCCGCCCTTGGCCCCGCGCATGTCCCACCCGCCGAGCACGTAGAGCGTGTCGCCGATGACGGCGACGTCGTGGGACGAGCGGGGGGTCGGCATGGCGGGGAGCTCCTCCCACTTGCCCGCCTTGGGGTCGAAGCGGACGGCCTGGGTGGTCGACCAGTTGTCGGCCTTCTCGCCGGGGGCGTTCTTCGGGACCATGCCGCCGACGCGGTAGATTTTGCCGGCGTGGGTGGCGAGGTTCATGCCCTGCATGCCGGTGCCGCCGGTGAGCGTTTCCCAGGTCGAGTCGGGCTTGGCGAGGGGGAGGCGGTGGAGCTTTCCGGAGACGGCGGCGGTGGAGTAGGAGTGGGTCGGCGCGATGTGCCCGCCGAAGACGTAGAGGTTACCGTCGCAGGCGACCGCGCCGAAGCTGGAGGTGGCCTCGGGGAGCTTGACGAACTGGGTCACCGGCGCGCCGGGGGCGGCGGTCGCGGGCTTATCGTCCTTGGCGGCGGGCGTGCCGACGTCGATCACGAGGGTGGCGTAGCGGCGGACCTGTTCGTACGGCTTGCCGTCGCGCTGGCCGGGCGTGTTTTCCCAGTGGCGGGCCCAGGCGCCGTAGCGGCCGAGGGGGGCGAGGGCGGGGGTGGCGCCGTCGGCCTCGGTCTTGACGCGCTGTTCCTTGCCGTCGGGGGTGATGACGACGACCTCGACGCCGGCGGCGACGGGCTTGCCGGCGACGTGGAGGGCCAGGCGGAGCGCGCCGGGCTTACCCGTGGGGACGATCTCGACGGGGGCGCGGTCGACGCCGAGCGTGGCGGCGGGGACGAAGGCGTCGCCGAGGATGGTCTTGGCGTGATAAACCAGGACGTGGGGCTTGCCCTCGCCGCGCTTGGTGTACCCGAGATCGGTCGCGCCGTAGATGATGCGCGACCCGCCGGGGACGGCGATCGTGTAGGAGTCCTTGGCGGCCTTGCTGAGGGCGATTGGGGTGTCCTTGCCGTCGGCGCCGACGGCGCTGAGCTTGGCGCCGGCGATGATCGAGATGTCGACGCCGTCGTCGGGCTTGAGGTCCTCGCTCATGACGACGCGGGCGGTGTTGCCGCCGTCCTCGGGGATGACGAAGACGAAGTGGGCGCGGGCGGCGGGGGCGAACAGGAGCAAGGCGGCGAGGGCCGGGGCGATCCGGAGGCGGGTGGGCCAGATTGCGCGCAGGTTGATCGCGACGAGGAACGCGGAGTACGCGCAGACGAGCGCGACGATCAGGTATCCGAGGGTGATGTTGTTCATGGGGTCCTTCCGATTGCGATTTCTCGGTCGATTTGGCGCGGTGTGGTGGGCCGCGGACGCGCTCGCCTTCGGGCGGCGCTGTCGCTTGCCCTTCGGGTCGCGGCTAAACGGGTCGTTTTTACTTCCCGGTCCACTTCGGGTTTCCCGTCCGCGCGGCCATTGGGTGCCAGCGGGTCATGTCGCGGAGTTCGTCGAGGGCGAGCATCTCGGCGTGGCCGTCGAGGCAGGCGACGACGGCGCGGTTGTCGTACCGCGGGTGGACGTACCCGAAGGCGAGTGGGTCGATGCCGTCGAACTTGCCCGACGACCACCCGGTCGCGCTGAACCCGGACGGCTGGGTCGGAGGGTGGAGCTTGAAGTAGCCGTGGGTCGCGCCCCCGCCCCAGGCGGAGACGAACACGAGCTGGCGGGTCGAATCTCCGACCTCGGTGATCTTGCGGACGAGGTTGGGCATGTTGCCCGCGCCGCCGCCGGACTCGTCGCCGCCGAGGACGAAAAAGTTCAGGCCGAACGACGGGGTCAGGCTAACGTTGTATGCCCACATCGAGCCGTTGCGGTCGAGCGACTCGGCCTGCTCGTTGACCAGGATCAGGCCCTCGATGCGGGTCCTGGCGTAGTCGACCAGGCGCCACGGCCAGCGCTTGGCCGCCTCGGGGGTGGACAGGGGCACGCCCAGGTCGTCGTTGATCGCCACGCCGTTGGTCGAGTGGCCGACGATCAACCGGCTCTTGTTGTCGGTCGCGTAGCCGATGTAGCTGATGATCAGCTGCCTGGCCGCGGCCATCTCGCGCGTCTGGCGGGCCTGCCGCCGGGCCTTGGAAAGCGCCGGCATCAGGACGCCGATCAGCAGCGCGATGATCCCGATGACCACGAGCAGCTCGACGAGGGTGAACGCGCGCGGGCGGCGTTTGGGTTGGGGGAAGCGAAAGAACATGTGGGACTCCGTTCGCACCGGCGGGTCGGGCTTCGAGCGCCCTGTGAAGGACCCGCGCGACCGGCGGCTTCCGCCGGCGGCTGTTACTGGGGCGCGGGTCTTCGAATGGGTTGCCTACCGCGCCCGGCGCCGACCGCACACGAGCCCGGCGATTGCGAGGCCGATGACGCCGAGCGTGGCGGGCTCGGGGACGACCGTCGCGTAGACGGTCGACTGGTCGAGGCGCATCGAGTGGATGCCGGCGTGGGCGATGCCGGCGAACTGGATCTTGAAATCGGTGATGTCGCCGGCGATGCCGGACAGTTCCCACTGGAACGCCCAGACGTCGGTCAGCAGGGGCCCTTCCTCACCGCCGGGCGGGGTGAAGGTGCCGTTGGCGGCCTGGGCCCAGACGTATCCGCCCTTGGCGGCGCCGGCGGGGACGGCGGTGCCGCCGTTGTAGGTCAGGGTCGGGGCGCCGCCGGGCTGGAACGATTCGCCATCGGCGGTCTGGATCTGCACCTGGAAGACGACGTTCTTGAGGTTGTCGATCTCGTGGGTCTCGGTGACCGAGTAGACGCCCCCGATCCCGCTCGGGCCGCCCATGTAAACGACCTCGCCGCCGAGGTAGCCTTCGCCCGAGACCTTGTTGAACTGGGCCTTGTTGCCCGCCACGTCGCCGGACGACCCGGCCTGGTTGGACGCGATCGGGGCGGGCCAGGGGTTGGTGGAGTTGAAGAACCCGCCGTACCCGGGGTAGCTCGTACCGATCAGGCCGGCCCAGCCGTCGTACTTCTTCGTACCGGACAGGTTCGGGTCGAGCACCGAGTTGAGCGTGGCGGCGCCGGCCGACCCGGTGGTGGCAAGGGCGCCCGTCACGACCGCCCCGGCGAGAAACCCACGGACCCGATTACGCGTAACACCGTTCATTTGCGCGCTCCATTGAGTAAAAGACCCAATGGCGAGCCGGTGGAGTAGGACTCAAGCGGAGCCGTCGACGCGAGCCGGATGGGAGGGATCCCGATCGTGGGGCGCGTGGGGACTCGGCAAAGCGATACTTGCGGCCGCGTGCCGCGGGGGGGATACTGCCCGCGTGCGGCGACCGTCACCGGTTGTCGCCAACCTGGGCCGTCGGACGCACTTTTCCAGAGGGAGTCCGGCGGCCCTTTTGCGTTTTCATCTATTCATGAGACTCAGTCTCATCAGTTCGGGGAGGATACGCGCTCGCTGACCCCTGTCAATAGAAAAACTATCTAACTGAGATCCAGTCGCAGTGCTTTAGCAGCAATATCCGCAACAACTTGAGCTGGCCGGCTGGTTTTGACGCACTATACTTTCGCGGCGGCGTACACCTGATGGGATCCGTCAGTGATCCGATCTCGCCGTCATTGGACTGCCACGTCTTCTCGCTGCGAAAGGATGTTACCGTGCCCTTCCCCGCCGCCCGTCCGCGCCCGCGACACGCGTTCACGCTCGTCGAACTCCTGGTCGTCATCGGCATCATCGCGCTGTTGATCAGCATTCTCCTGCCGTCGCTCAGCAAGGCGCGCGAGCAGGCCAACCGCGTGAAGTGCGCGTCCAACGTCCGCCAGTTCTGCCAGGCCATGCTGATGGCGGCCAACGACAAGAAGGGGAAGCTGATGGACGTCGGCAACGCGACCGGCGAGTGGGACAGCACCGGCAACACGACCAAGAGCAACGAGGTGCAGGTCATCCACCCGGCGGCCAAGCAGGAACTGGTCGAAAAGTACGGCCTGACCCGGCAGATGTTCTACTGCCCGTCCAACCCGGACATGGACACCGACGCCAACTGGGTGCGGACCGACAAGAACGACTTCGCGTTCGCCGGCTACATGATCCTCGGCGGGCGGAAGAACCTCTCGAGCAGCCTGACGGTCGCCAACGCGGCGGGGTTCCAGGGGTTCGAGGAGTACGTGAGCGCGGGGCAGCCGGGGTTCATCTTCCCGGGCAAGGTCGGGCAAAAGGCGTTCTACCAGGTTCTGGCGGCGGACACGTCGCGGTCGTACCAGAACGACCTCAACCCGTCGAACCACCTGAGCGGCGACGACTCGACCGGGTACCTGCCCAGGAACGGCAAGGGCGGCGCGAACACCGGCTTCATCGACGGGCACGTCGAGTGGAAGATGCAGGACGAGCTCGGGCAGAAGGGGACCGGCGGGCGGCGCAACTTCTACCTGAGCGGCGGTGGCACGGTCCGTTATTACTTCGCGGGCGGGCAATAGGGCGGTATACTGGGGCCAGGAGAGATCGCATGGCCATCACGTTGTCCCAGGAGACGCAGCGGCTGATCGAAGACCGGATGCGACAGACCGGGATCGACACGCCCGACGAGTTGGTTCGAATCGCACTCGACACGCTGTCGGGCAGAGAAGGGCCGACGATCGAGGAGTTGGATCCCCAGACTCAGGCCGCGATCGAGGAGGGGCTCGCCGAGGCCGACCGTGGCGAATTGCAATCGTGGCCTGAGGTGCGGGACGAACTCCGCAGGCGGTTCGATTTGTAGGGGGCGGGATGGAGCGTCATTCGATTCACATCGCCCCGCGCGCCTCAGCCGAACTGGTCTCGATTCACAAGTACATCGAGGCCGAGTCTCCTCAGAATGCTCGCGCTGTCCTTCGGCGGCTGTTCGCGGCAATCGACAGTCTTGAGATCATGCCCCGGCGATATGAGGTGCATCAGTCGAGCCGGCGGGCCGAGCGGGCGGTCCACTCGATGGCCAGTCCGCCGTTCATCGTGTACTACCGCGTGAGCGACGGTGAGAAGGCCGTTCATGTGATCGCCGTCAGGCACGGCGCGAGGCGTCAGCCGAAGCGCTTCAGGTGACCCACTGACCGCGTTCCTTTCCTCCTGCCCCTTGTGCCCGCGGGCGGCTACAATCGCCGCCCATGTCCACCGCCTCCCTCCCCGCCGCGTCCGACGGTACTGGTTTGATGAAGGATGACCCGTGGCTCGCGCCGCACGCCGAGCGGTTGCGGGCGCGGCACCGGTTCCTCGTGTCGACGCTCGCGAAGATCGACGCGCAGGGGGGGATCCTCGGGCCGATTTCAACGGGCCACCAGTTCTTCGGGTTCAACCGGGGCGAGTTCCACGGGACGCCCGGCGTGTGGTACCGCGAGTGGGCGCCGGGGGCGCTGCAGGTCCGCCTGGTCGGGGACTTCAACAAGTGGGACCGGATGGACTGCCCGCTGGTGCCGGACCAGTTCGGGGTGCACTCGCTCTTTTTGCCGGACGCGAAGTACGGCGACCGGCTCGTGCACGGGTCGAAGGTCAAGACGCTGGTCGTGCACCACAACTCGACCACGCAGGACCGCATCCCGGCGTACGCGAAGCGCGTCGTGCAGGACGCGAACTCGCCCAACTTCACTGCCCAGTTCTGGATGCCGCCCGAGCCGTACAAGTGGACGAACCCGTCCCCGAAGCTCGCGCCGCGCACCGGGCTGCGCGTGTACGAGTCGCACGTCGGCATGGCGACCGAGGAGGGGCGGGTCGGGTCGTTCAACCACTTCACCGACACGATCCTGCCCCGCGTGAAGGCGCTGGGCTACAACGCGGTGCAGTTGATGGCCGTCCAGGAGCACCCGTACTACGGGAGCTTCGGGTACCACGTATCGAACTTCTACGCGGTGAGCTCGCGGTTCGGCACGCCGGAGGACCTGAAGCGGCTGATCGACACGGCCCACGGCATGGGCATCCTGGTCATCATGGACCTGGTGCACAGCCACAGCGTGAAGAACACGCACGAGGGGCTGAACCTGTTCGACGGGACCGAGTTCCAGTACTTCCACGGCGGGCCGAAGGGGCACCACGTCGCGTGGGACTCGAAGCTGTTCGACTACGCCAAGTACGAGGTGCAGCGGTTCCTGCTGTCGAACGTGCGGTTCTGGCTGGAGGAGTTCAAGTTCGACGGGTTCCGGTTCGACGGGGTTACGTCGATGCTCTACCAGGACCACGGGCTGGGCAAGGACTTCACGACGTACGACGACTACTTCAACGACAACGTGGACCGGGACGCGGTCGTCTACCTGCAGCTGGCGAACCTGGTCGCCCACGCGGTGAAGCCGGACTGCATCACCGTCGCGGAAGAGGTGAGCGGCATGCCGGGGCTGGCGCGGCCGGTCGCGGAGGGCGGGCTGGGGTTCGACTACCGCCTGGCGATGGGCGTGCCGGACTACTGGATCAAGCTGCTCAAGGAGAAGCCGGACGAGCGGTGGAGCATGGCCGAGATCCTGTCGACGATGCTCAACCGCCGACACGCGGAGAAGCACATCGGGTACGCGGAGAGCCACGACCAGGCGATGGTCGGCGATAAGACGATCGCGTTCTGGCTGATGGACAAGGACATGTACTGGCACATGGACACGGCGAGCCAGTCGCTGGTGGTCGACCGGGGGATCGCGATGCACAAGCTGATCCGGCTGATCACGTTCAGCCTGTCCGGCGAGGGCTACCTGAACTTCATGGGCAACGAGTTCGGGCACCCGGAGTGGATCGACTTCCCGCGCGAGGGGAACAATTACTCGTACCACTACGCCCGCCGGCAGTGGAGCCTGGCCGACAACCCGATCCTGCGCTACCAGGGGCTGCTGAACTTCGACAAGGCCATGCAGCGCCTGGACGACCAGCACCACATTTTGTGCGACAAGCTGATCGAGCAGTTGATGGTGCACGAGGACCACAAGCTGCTGGTCTACCGGCGCGGGCCGCTCGTGTTCGCGTTCAACTTCCACCCGACCAACAGCTACACGGACCTGCGCATTCCCGTGCCGGACGCGGCGAATTACAAGATCGTCCTGAACTCCGACGCGCGCGAGTTCGGCGGGCACGGGCTGACCGTCCCGAACGCGACGTACCCGAAGCAGGACGTGCCGTGGGAGCACCGGCGGCAGTCGTTGCAGATCTACTTGCCGAGCCGGACGGTGCAGGTGCTGGCGCCGGTGTGACGAGGCGCCCGTACGCCGAACTGCGGACGTGCACCACTAAAGTGGGCACGTCGGCACTTGACCGTTCCCGGGGGTTCGAACCATCATCCGTGACATGAACCACAAACTCCCCCTCGCGCTCCTCGCGCTGTTGGTCACCCTCCCGAGCTTTGCCGCCGACACGCTCCCGCCGGGCGAGAAGGACGCCAAGGCGAGGCTGAACTCGTCGTCGCGGCACGGCGAGATGGTCGACGTCGCGATCCCGGGGACGGTCACCAAGGTGCGCTCGTACGTCGTCTACCCCGAGCGCAAGGAGAAGGCGCCGGTCGTGATCGTAATCCAGGAGATTTTCGGCCTGTCGGACTGGATCCGCAGCGTCGCCGACCAACTGGCGGCGGACGGGTTCATCGCGATCGCGCCGGACCTGCTGAGCGGCAAGGGCCCGCGCGGCGGCGGCACCGAGTCGTACACGGACCGGGACGCGGTCATGCAGGCCGTCCGCGCGCTCAAGCCGGACGACGTGGACAAGATGCTCAACGCCGTGCGCGACTACGCGGTCAAGCTCCCGGCGGCCAGCGGGAAGTACGCGACGGTCGGGTACTGCTGGGGCGGGATGACGTCGTTCCGGTATGCGACGGTCGACCCGAACCTGTCCGCCGCCGTCGTCTACTACGGCACCAGCCCGGCGACCGATTCGCTGGCGAAGATCAAGGCCCCGGTGCTCGGCCTGTACGGGGCGGACGACGCGCGGGTGAACGAGACGATCCCCGACGCCGAGGCCAAGATGAAGGAACTGGGCAAGCCGTACACCGTGAAGAAGTTCGAGGGCGCCGGGCACGGCTTCCTGCGGGCGCAGGACGATCCCAAGCGCGGCCCGGCGAACAAGAAGGCGGCGGAGCAGGCGTGGCCGGAGACGGTGAAGTTTTTGCAGGAGAACACGAAGTAAGTGGCGTGGGCTTGCAGCCCGCGAGTCCATACCGATGAACGCGTCCGCGGGACGCCCGGATCGCGGGCGTCCCGCTCGCGTTTCAATCCTCATGTCCGTCAAGCAATTCCGCCCCATCTACCACGACGCCACGCTGTCGCGTTTCGCCATCACCGGCGATTCGCTCTGGCTCTTCGTCGAACTGAATTCCTCGGCCGGACGGGCTGGCGGTTTGGCAACGCTCACCTTCGAGGGCGTCGCGAACGTTGACGACGTGCGGCGAAATCTGGAGTCGCGCGATCGGCCCGCCGAGATCGCCGGCGTCATCTTCGATCGACACAAGCCGTCCGACGCGCGACACTGTGTGATCATCGACCTGACTCCGTCCCCGGCGCTGCGCGTTCGCTGTCGGTCGGTCCACGAGGCATGACGCTCCTTAGAGCGGCGATCCGCGTCACCGCCGGCGTTCCGCCTTGGTCGTGAAGTCCGGTACCGAGACCGTCTGCGCCTCGACGACCGCCATCGTCCCGTCGTCGAGGCGGACGACCCATCCGTACACGTCGACCGGCGTCCCGGGGCGCGTGTGGATCGAGTCCGCCGTGCTGCGGTCCACGTACACCGGGCCGTACGCCGTGCCGTCCGCGTCGCGCAGGTGCAGGCGGGTCATCTCCTGCAGTCTGTCACGGGTGAGGACGAGGCGCTTGTCCTTCACGGTGTGGCCGGGCACCTTCCGGCGGTCGCGGCCGTCGACGCGGTCGATGACGCAGTCGAGCAGGGCGACGGTCTTCCCGTCTTCCGCGGCGCCCGCGTCCGACAACGCTTGCGGCGTCAGCGGGGCGTAGCCGTGTTCGCGGTACAGCGTCCGCAGGGTGGCGCGGTTCCGCGCGTTCGACAGGCGGGCGCTCTCGTGGCTGGCCTCGAGGGCGGCCTGGTCGGCGGCCCGGAGCGCCTCGTCGGCGGCGTAGATCTCGTCGAACTTGTGTCGCGCGGCGTGGAAGGCCGCGATCGCCGCCTGGACGCGTTTCTCCTGGTCGGCGGTCGGCGGGACGTACCCCTCGGGTGCACTCTGCCGCTTGACGGGGGCGTATTCGACTCGGGCCGCGGTGGTCGCGGCGGACATCTCCGCCTGCGCCGCGGCCAACCCGCTCTGCACCTTCGCGCGTTCGCCGGCCGCCTTGGCGACCTCCTGACGCGCGGCCCCCAGTTGCAGACGCTTCGCCTGCGCCTCGGCGACCTGGGCTTCGGTCGGAGCGGTGGCCTCGTCGAACCGCGCCGCCGCGGGTTTGGCTGGTACTACTGCGCTCACGCAGGGCGCGCACAAAAGGACGGCCACGACCCCAACGACCATTCCCGGTGACAGCGAGGTCGATGTCGGATTCATGCCTCCATCGTAAATGCGGTCCGCCGAGAGTGCCATCATTTTCCGGCGTCGCGACAGCGCGCCGCGGCGGTACCCCACCGGCGCCGCGTCCCCTAGAATCCGCCGGCGATGCTCGTCCGCGACCTCGGCCTGATTTCGTACCGCGACGCCTGGGCCCTCCAGGAGGCGGCCCACGCGCGCGCCCTCGAGACCGGCGAGGAAACGCTCTTCCTGCTCGAGCATTCGCCCGTGATCACGTTCGGGCGGCGCGCGGCCGACTCGGCACGGAACCTGCTCGCGTCGCGCGAGGCACTGGCGGGGATGGGGGTGGACGTGGTCGAGTCGGACCGCGGCGGCGACATCACGCTCCACGCGCCGGGGCAGCTCGTCGCCTACCCGATTCTGCGTTTGTCGAACCGCCGGCTGTCGCCCGGGACCTACGTGCACGCGCTGGAGGACGTGGTGATCGCGACGTTGGCGGAGTTCGGGGTGGCGGCGTCGACGGACCCGGCGGCGCCGGGGGTGTGGGTGCCCACGCCGACTCCTGTGGAGTCAAATGCGACGCGCGGCATCGCGCCGGACGCTTCCTTCGCCAAGATCTGCGCATTGGGCGTCCGCATCCGCCGGGGCGTTTCGCTCCACGGTCTCGCGCTCAACGTGACGACGGACCTCTCGCTGTTCAATCTCATCAACCCCTGCGGCCTCGGCCGGCCGGTGACGACGCTTCGCGAAGTGCTCGGCGACCGCGCGCCGGACATGGCGGCGGTGAAGGCGGCGCTGGCTCGGCAGATGGGGATTCGCTTCGCGTAGGGCGGGCTTCGCCCACCAATCGGGCGAGCGGCGCATTCGATTGATAGCTGCGGGTCAACGACCTGCTGACGCGTTCCCGATCGTAGCGAACCGGGAATCCTGCGCGTCAACAACGCGTTGCGTTGCAGCTGTCTTGCGATGGAGATCGAACGTGACCCGCGGCGGTTCCACACGGCTCGGACGGAGCCTCGCCCTCACGGCTCATTGTCGCCTGCGCCCCTTCGCCTCCGGCGTCGCCGTCAGCGGGTCGTCGGGCCACGCGTGCTTCGGGTACCGCGCCTTGAGGTCCTTGCGCACCTGGAAGTACGTGTTCGCCCAGAAGCTCCGCAGGTCCATCGTCACCTGCACCGGCCGATAGTTCGGGGCGAGCAGTTCGAGTTTTACCGGCACGCGGCCGCCGACGATCCGCGGGGTGTCGAGGAGGCCGAAGAGCTCCTGCAACCGCACGGCAAGCACGACCTCGGTCCGCTCGTACCGCAGGCGGATGTGGCTGCCGCTCGGCACCTCGATCGCCTCGGGGGCTTCTTTCTCCAACATCCGGTCGAGCGGGTAGGGGAGCGCGGACTTGAGGATTTGCGCCAGCGGTAGTCGGCGGACGGCGTCGAGCGATTTGGCGCCGCCGAGCGAGTCGGCCAGAAGCGCGGCGAGCTCGGAATCGTCCCACGCCGGCCACGGCTGATCGGGCATTTTCTCACGCAGCAGGCGCACGCGCGCGATCACGTTGGCGGCCGACTCGTCGGCGTGGAGGATCTCCGCCCCGCGCTGCCTCACGATGGCGGCGAGGTGCTCGCCGGCCATCGCCGGGTCGACGGCGGCGTTCTTGTCTTCGTGCAGGAGCAGGTCGCGGTACCAGAGGCGGGTGACGCCGACGACGCGCTGCCGGGCGTCGTCGAACTCGGCGAGTTTCTCCCGCCGAACCTGCCCGGGGAACATCTCTTCGAGCCACGCGATTTCGACGCGACTGGCGATGCGCACGAGGGCCTCGCGCGTTGCCGAGCGGTCGTCCTGACGCGCGTCGGCGGCGACGAAGAACTCGCCCTGGCGCACGACCGATTCGGGCGAGAGGCGGACCCCGCCCCCGCCGACCATCACGCCCCGGTCCGCCCCGCCGCGGCGGCGGCAGACGCGGTCCGGGTACGCCCAGAGCGCGAGCTTGAGCAGGGCGGTGTCGACGTCGTCGGGCGAGTGGTGAGTGGGGCGTTTCGCGTTGCGGGCGAGGCGCTCGGCGAGGCGGATCAGCTCCTCGCGGACGCGGAGCACCTGGTGGACGGCGTTGCGGTCGAGGTGGTCGTCGCGCGGGCCGGATTCGAGCATGGCGAGGCGCGCGAGCAGGTCGGAGTCGCCCGCCAGGCGGTGCGCGCCGGCGGCGAGGGATGCGCGGTCGGCCCACTGGGGGCGGAGGATGTCTTTTTCGCTGATCAGGGCGGCGAGGGTCGCGCCTTCGCGCGGGAGTCCGGCGTCGACGGCGGCGAGCATCAGCCGGCCGAGGCGCGGGTGCACGGGCAAGCCCGCGAGCGCCTGGCCGACGGGCGTGACCTTCCCGGCGGCGTCGATCGCCCCGAGCATGCGCAGCAGGTCCTGGGCGGCCGCCAGCGCCGGCTCATCCGGCGCCTCGTACCACCCGAACGCGCGCGGGTCGTGTTTGCCCCACGCGGCTAATTCGAGCACGGTGGCGGCGAGGTCCACCCGGCGCACCTCCGGCGTCTCGAACGCGGGCGTCGCTTCCTTCTCGCTCCACAGCCGCACGCACGCGCCGGGCCCGGTTCGCCCCGCGCGGCCGGCGCGCTGGGTCGCGCTCGCCCGGCTGATCCGCAACACGTCCAGGCGATCCAGCCCCCGCTCCGCATCGTATCCCGCGACCCGAGCCAGGCCGGTGTCCACGACGACGCCCACGCCCTCGATGGTGAGCGACGTCTCCGCGATGTTGGTCGCCGCGATCACCTTCCGCCGGCCGTGCGGGTCCGGCCTCAGTGCGCGGTCCTGTTCTTCCGGCGTCAGCGACCCGTGCAGGGGGAGCAGCACCACGTTCTTCCGGGCGGCGAGGTCGTCCAGCCCGCGCAGGACCCGCCGGATCTCGTCGGCACCCGGCAGAAAGACGAGGACGTCCTGCGCCAGTGGCGGGGCCGACACCGGGGTGTGGCCTTCGTCGCCGAAGGTGCTCCCGCCGCTGAGGATCCGCTGTACGGCGCTCACCGCCCCCTCCACCTCATACCCGCGTTGGACGGCCTCGTACCGCACGTCGATCGGAAAGGTCCGCCCCGCCGTGCGGACGATCGGCGCGCCGCCGAAGAACGCGGCCACGGGCTCGGCGTCGAGCGTGGCCGACATCACCACCACCTTCAGGTCGTCGCGCACGGTCTGCTGCACCTCGCGGAGCAGGGCGACGGCCAGGTCCGTGTTGAGCGACCGCTCGTGGAACTCGTCGAGGATCACGCACCCGACGCCCTCGAGGAACGGGTTGTCGAGGAGCTGGCGCGTCAGGATCCCCTCGGTCAGGACGCGCAGGCGCGTGTCCCGGCCGATCTTGCGGTCGAAGCGGACGTGGTACCCGACCTCGCGGCCGAGCTCCCACCCGTTCTCGGCTGCGATGCGCGCCGCCGAGGCGCGGGCGGCCACGCGCCGCGGCTGGAGCATGACGACGACCGGGTTGGCCGACCGCGGGTCGATCACGCCCGCCTCGAGCAGCGCGACCGGGACGCGCGTGGTTTTCCCCGCGCCCGGCGGGGCGACGACGACCGCGGCCGCGTGACCGCGCACCGCCGCCACGATCTCGGGGAGCGACGGGTCGATCGGCAGGGGGGTGCGCGGCACGGCCCGGGAAGATACGCGCGGGCACCACGCCGGTCACGCGCCTACCTCGCATCGGCGCGGCTGAACTCGCTCACGCCGCCGAAGTTGATCACGTACATGTTCCGGCTGAACGGCAGGCAGAGGCCGGTGAAGCCCTCGCGCTTGCCGTATTTGCCCGCCGGGATCGACACGTTGATCACCGGGCCGTACTGCCACCACGTGACGGGCAGCGACGCGTCGCTATTGGTCGCGACGGCCAAGTCGACCAGGAGGTTTCCGGACGGGTACATCCGGCCGACCCCGCCCGGCTCGAGTTGGATCACCGCCCGGGCCTCGGGGTGTCCCGCGACCTTGATCGGGATCGACCACTTTCCCGGCAGGTTGCTGCGCACGTAGAAGTGCGCGACGACCAGGAGAATCACGACAATCCAACCACCACCACCGCCGCCGCGTGACTGGGACATGGGGCATCTCCTTGTGCCAACGGGCTGGCACCAGAAAGTTAATGGGCACTAGTGTTGGGCTTATCTGGCTGTCGTCCCCGGTCGTTGCACGCGCGGCCATGAAATCATGAGTCGTGGCCTCGGCGCGCTCGCGATCGCGAACCCCCGGTACCCGAATCCGTACGATCATCGGAGTCGTTACACATCCCCCAGTCAGGGTTCCGTATGGGGATCGGCGAGTTTGATCGCCGATTTGGATCCCATCGCATTTTCATGTGGCCCGCCTTGCCGCCCGTTACACTATGAGCATGCCCACGCCGCGCCATGTTGGGTCGAAGCGAGCCTCCCGCGCCGTCGTGGCGGCGGTGGACGCGCTGGAGTCGCGCACGCTGATGAGCGTGGCGCCGGCGGTCGACGCGGCGACCGCGACCCGGCTGGCCGACAACGGGTTCGCCGCCGTCACGTGGCAACACCGCCAGGCGTACGCCGCCCCGAACGAGTGGGTGGTCGAGCTGAACAAGGGCTTCTCCATCAAAGCGGCGAACAAGCTGGTCAAAGGCGCCCGGGCCGACCTGGAGGTCGTCGAGAAGCTGACCGCGGCCGGCGACCGCGTGCTCGTCCGCGTGCCGGCCGGCGCCAAGGCGAAGGCCGCGTACGCCGCGCTCGCGGGCCTGCGGGGCGTGGGCCGGGTCGAGCCGAACTTCGCGATCTACGCCGAGGCGGTCACGCCCAACGACACGTACTACTCGCCGCACCAGTGGGGCCTGAACAACACCGGCCAGGACGGCGGGACGGCCGACGCCGACATCGACGCGCCCGAGGCGTGGGACGTGACGACCGGGTCGAGCAGCGTCGTCGTCGCGGTCGTCGACAGCGGGATCGACTACGCCCACCCGGACCTGGCCGCCAACATGTGGCGCAACCCCGGCGAGGTCGCGGGCGACGGGGTCGACAACGACGGGAACGGGTACAAGGACGACGTCTACGGGTGGAACTTCGTGTCGAACTCCGCCAACCCGATGGACGACTACGGCCACGGGACGCACGTCGCCGGCATCATCGCCGCGGTCGGGAACAACGCGGCGGGCGTCACCGGGACCAGCTGGAATAGCAAGGTCATGGCCCTGAAATTCCTCGGCTCGTCCGGCACGGGCAGCACGGCCAACGCGATCAAGGCGCTGGACTACGCCAAGCTGATGAAGACGACGTACGGCGCGAACGTCCGCGTGATCAACAACAGCTGGGGCGGGGGCGGATACTCGACCACGCTGCAGAACGCGATCGCCCGGACCGCGACGGCCGGCATGTTGTTCGTCGCGGCCGCGGGCAACGGCGGGACGGACCAGGTCGGCGACAACAACGACGCGACGCCCGTCTACCCGCCGAGCTCGACGTCGGCCAACGTGGTCGCGGTCGCCGCGACCGACCGCAACGACGCGCTCGCGTCGTTCTCGAATTACGGGCCGACCAGCGTCGACCTGGCGGCCCCGGGCGTCGACATCGCCAGCACGTACCCGAGCAACGGGTACGTCTACATGAGCGGGACGTCGATGGCGACCCCGTACGTGAGCGGCGTGGCGGCGCTCGCGTTCGGGCTGCGGCCGGCGTCGACGTACCAGCAGGTCAAGGACGCGCTGCTCAACGGGGTGGACAAGGTCGCCGGCCTGACCGGCAAAGTGCTGACCGGCGGGCGGCTCAACGCGCGGGGCACGGTGAACCTGTTGATCGGGCAGGTATCGTCCTCCGCGGCGTCGGTCGCGCAGGGACAGTCGGTGACGCTGAGCGCGACGGGGCTCGGCGCGTCGACCAGCCGGGTCGAGTTCTCGCTGGAGACCAATGGGGTCGCCGGCGTCCAGTTCGACGGGGCGAATCCCGATCTGCTGCTCGCGACGGACGCCAGCGGCGCGGACGGGTGGTCCGCGCCAGTCTCGACGTTCGGCTGGGCGGCGGGTTGGCGGACGGTCTACGCCACGGCCACGCAATCGGGGGCGCGCCTGACGCCGGCCCCCCTGACGACCCTGACCGTCACGCCCGTGGTCGTGGCGAACCCGCGCCTGTTGTCGGTGACCCGCGACCCGTCGGCCGTGATGCCCACCTTTTACGTCCAGTTCAACGTCGACGTGTCGCCCGGGCTGACGGCGGCGGACTTCGTCCTGCGCGACCCGGCGGCCGCGGCGACGGATTTGTCCTACGACACCGCGACGAACGTAGCGACCGTCCGTTGGAACGGGGCGCTGCCGGTCGGGAACAACTGGCTCGACGTGGTCGAGGACGGGGCGGTGGTGAACGCGGCGGGCACCGGGCTGGAGGGGGAGCGGAGCTTCGCCTTCTTCTACCTTCCGGGGGATGCGGACCTGAATCGGAAGGTCGACCTCAACGACCTGGTGACCGTGTCCAACCACTACGGTCTGGGCACCGGCGCGAGCTGGCTGCAGGGGGATTTCGACCACGACGGCGCGGTCGGGCTAAACGATCTGGTCATCCTGTCAAACCTGTACGGCACAGAACTCCCCACGCCGGCATAATGGAGAGTCGTGGATTCACGTCACACGGATCACGATCGCCCCGGCGGTCGTGATCGGCCGTTTTGATGGGGAAGCTTCTCCACACCCGCGGCGCGCCTCGCCGCACACGCGGCGCGTCACCCCGCATTGGCGGCGCGCCGTTTCGCGCCCGCGGGGTCGGGCGCAGGAATCTTTTCATTTCGTGCTCCGCTGCCGCCCACGAGTGCGGTTCCGTGCCCTCGCCCTCCCAAATCGAGAGCGCCGCGGTATCGTTCGGGCTCACATCCAACCCCGGGAGCCCATGAGCGTCCAACTCGTCGTCGCGTCCGTGCTCGTCGCGTTTTTCACCGTCGCGGTTTGCGCCGCCCCGCCGGTGCCGCCGGACCAATTGCCGGCCGTGACGGAGCTGCCGGACCCGTTCAAGTTCAATGACGGGTCGCGCGTGAAGTCGAAGGACGACTGGGAGCGGCGGCGGGCGGAGATCCTCGAAATCGTGCAAGCGTACGAGTACGGGCATTTGCCGCCGGACCCGAAGAACACGCGCGCGTTCGAGCTCGTGTCGGGTGGCGTGAAGCGGATCGAGAACGCGGGCCAGCACAAGCAGTACCGCGTGGTCTGCGGGCCGGAAAAGCAGCCGGTGCAGTTCCTGCTGGACGTGACGGTGCCCAAGGGCAAGGGGCCGTTCCCGGTGATCCTGCGCGGCGACTGGGGCTGGCACGCGACGCCGGACGAGATCACCACGGAGGTCGTCAAGCGCGGGTACGTGATGGTCGACTTCAACCGCGTCGAGATCGCGCCGGACAACAAGTCGCGCG
>DATHXE010000428.1:0-1821 GCA_035459845.1 Tepidisphaeraceae bacterium
CGGTATCATGGCACCATGCCCGAGCAGCAGTTCTCCATCGGCCAACTCGCCAAGGCCGCCGCCGTCCCGACGTCCACCGTCCGCTATTACGAACGCGCGAAGCTGATCACGCCCGATTTCCGCACCGGCGGGAATTACCGCGGGTACGGCGCGCGGGCCCTCGAACGCCTCAAGTTCATCCGCGCGGCCCAGGGCGCGGGCTTGTCGCTGACCGACATCGGCGAGCTGCTCGCGATGGCCGACGGCGAGTCGCCCGCGTGCGACGACGTCATGGGCCTGATGCGCCGCCGCCTGGCGGAGATCCGCGCGCGGATCGACGAGCTTAAGCAGGTCGAGCGCGTCCTGTCGGGCACGCTCGACAGGTGCTGCAAGGGGGCCGACCCGGACATCTGCGCAGAGATCCACCGCCTAAGCGGGGTGACCCTGAAAACGTGGGCCGCGAATAAATCTTCGGCTAAGGCTTGACCTTGCACCTAGGTGCAACCTCTACACTGTGGTGAGCAACGATCGAATCGGCCGCGGCGTCGCGGCCATCGAGAGACGGGCTCCGAGGCTTCTCACACCGAGGTTGAGCCATGTCCGCCGAGATCCAATCCGTCGTCCGGGCGCAGTACGGGGCCGTCGCAGCCAGCGATTTGTCCAACGACCACGCCGGCGTCCGCGCCGTCGCCGAGGCGTTCGGGTATTCCGCCGGCGAACTGGCCGCCATCCCCGCCGCCGCCAACATGGGCCTGTCGTGCGGCAACCCGGTCTCCCACGCGAGCCTCCGGCCGGGCGAGGTCGTCGTCGACCTGGGCTGCGGGGGCGGGCTCGACGTGTTCCTGGCCGCCGGCAAGGTCGGACCGACCGGCCGGGCGATCGGGATCGACATGACGCCCGAGATGATCGAGCGGGCGCGCACGAGCGCGGCGGGCGGGAGCAAACCCGTCGAGAACGTCGAGTTCCACCTGGCCACGATCGATAAGCTCCCGCTGCCCGATGCGTCGGCCGACGTGGTCATCAGCAACTGCGTGATCAACCTCGCCCCGGACAAGCGGTCCGTGTTCCGCGAGATCTTCCGCGTCCTGAAGCCCGGCGGGCGCGTGGCCGTCAGCGACATCGCCCTCCGCAAGCCGCTGCCCGCGGTGCTGGCGAAGGACGTGTCGGCGTACGTCTGGTGCATCGCCGGCGCGGTCGAGATCGCCGAGTACGAGGCCGGCCTGAAGGCCGCCGGGTTCGCGGGCGTGCAAGTCGTCGACGGCGGCGCGGACCTGAACGCGTACGCAAAGGTCGAGGGCCAGGCCGGCTGCTGTGCGCCGCCGATGTCCGCCGCGCCCGCGGGCACACCGATCGCCGGTTCAAGCTGCTGTGGCGGGGCGTCGTGCGCGACCGTCACCGAAACGACCGTCCACGGCGGCCTGACCGCGCTCCTCGAGCGATACGACGTCAACGAGTACGCGGCCAGCGTGAAGGTCTTCGCCGTCAAGGCGAAGTGAACCGCGCCGCGGAATGACCGCTTCCCACTCCGTCCCGCGACAAGTCGCAGGGCTTCCTCAATCAGGCGCGACTCTCGCGGGTCGCCGCCGCCGATTCCTCTCAATCCAATGTCAAAACTCAAAGTCATGTTCCTTTGCACCGGCAACTCCTGTCGCAGCCAGATGGCCGAGGGCTGGGCCCGCCACCTCAAGGGCGACCTGATCGACGCCTACTCGGCCGGCGTCGACCCGCACGGCATGAACCCGCGGGCGATCCGCGCGATGGCCGAGGCCGGCGTCGACATCACCGCCCAATCCTCCAAGCACGTCCGCGATTTGCCGCCCGTCGCGTTCGACTACGTCGTCA
>DATHXE010000429.1:0-6898 GCA_035459845.1 Tepidisphaeraceae bacterium
GCCACCCGCCACCGGACCAGGCGGTCCGTCCCGTGCTTCTGGTAGACGGCCAGTAGGCGCCCGCCGGGCAGGGGGAGCAGGGCCGGGTAGTCGTGGTCGTCGCGCTCGAGTGCGGCGTGCAGGGTGACGGCCGCGCCCGTGCCCTTGGCGAGGTCGAACGCCGTGACCTGGCAGTCGCCGGCGGTCGAGCCGCGCGCGGTCACCCCGGCGACCGACCCGGTCACCAGGCGGTCGCCCGGCAGGACGAGCGCGCGGTCGTCGCTGAACCACGACCACCCACCATTGGCCTTGAGCGTGAGGAGGGTGCCGTCGACGAAGTCGAGCGGGCCGGCCCCGGCGGACAGGGCGACCGCGGACAGGACGGAGACGAGCAGGCGCATGACCACTCCCGGTTGAGATCGGACGCATACCGTATCACGGCCGGGCGGGCCGGGGCGGGTAATCACACACCGGTCGTGCGGGAGGTGGCCGTCGCGGCCATGGCGCGGCCCCGCCGGCACGACGCGACTCCGCTCGCCGGCTCGGTGGTGTGCACCCGGACGGACGGCTCGTGCGGGCGGCTCGGACGGGCCCGTGCGAATCGATTTGATCGGGCGGGCGTCACCCGCTACCCTTGAGCACCAACACCCCGCGCGCCTGCGCGCGGCGGGCCCGTCATCTTGCGGCCCGTCGCCGACGAATCCAGACCCTGTAGCAGCAGTGACCGCGCAAGCAACCATCTTCCCCCGCGCGAGCTCCTTCATTATGAGCACAGCCAACGTCAGCCTCGAGCGGGCGCTCGGATTCCTTTCCCCCGGCACGGACCCCGACGTCCTTCTCAAGCGGCTCCACCGCCGGATCGACCTGCAACTCATCTCCATGGGCCTGCAGGCGCCCGATACCGGCAACGGCGAGGGCGCCTCCCGGGCCGACGCCCTCGAGGTCGCCGGCGGATTGCTCGCCAATTACCGCCAGAAGTCCCGCCTGCTCGAAGACTACCGCTGCCCGGCCGACCGCCGGATCGAGTCGTTCCTCAAAACGCACCTGGCCGACCTGGGCCTGGCCGCCGACCCGCGCCTGCCGTCGGCGACGTTCGTCCTCGACCAGCACGGGCTCGCCCGTGAACTGTCGCTGCCCCTCGGCGCCGCCGAACATGCCAGCCCGCTGCTCAAGAGCTATCGGGTGACCAACGGCGTCTTGCACAATCCCAAGAGCGACCGCCGGACGACCAAGGGCACGTTCCACGTCGCCGAGGGAGGGCTGGGGATCCCGGACGACAAGGTCGCCGTACCGAAGCGCGCGTTCGCGGAACTGTTCCGCCACGCCGTGAGCCCGCCGCGCGACCTGCTCACGCTCCCCTACACCGCCCGGACCGGCGCGCCGGCCGAGGTGTTCGTCACGCTCCTCCTGCGCCCGATGGTCGTGCCCGCGGTGCCGGGCGTGACGCCGCAGAAGTCGATGGAGGTGCGGTTCTTCGTCCCCGGGTCGCTCGTGGCGAACCTGGATTTCGTCGAGTCGATCTTCGGCAACGCGGGCGACCCCATGCTGCCGGAGAACGACGCCGCGCTCGACGTCGAGCACTGGACCGGCCACACCGGGTGCGTGATCCTCGCGCCCCACCTGGTCTCGCTCACCAAGAAGGAACTCGGCCTGCCGAACGTCAAGGACGCCACCGCCCGCCAGAAGCGGGATGGCATGTGCTGGGCCGACCCCGGCGAAAGATACAACGGCGGCGACGCGTTCAAGGTCACCTGCCGCACCGAGCAGGGCGTGATCGTCACGCTCATCGCCGACAACTACTTCGGGTACTGCAAAAAGGAGGTCAAGACGCAGATCTCCTACGCCGCCAACTTGTACGGCAACGCCGAGGAGGAACACGCCGGCGGCGCGCTCGTCTTCCCGTCCTACGCGCTGGGCGACGAGTACCACCCGCACGCCAAGTATTCCAACGGGCGCACGTTCGACCAGGTCACGCGCGAGTACCCGCAGCTCGTGGATGTCAAGCCCGAAGGTTACGGCGTCGACCGCGCGTTCCCCAACGTCCTCTACGTCCCGGAAGACGCCGTCCTCAGCCTGCGCACCCAGAAGGTCACCTGGCACCGCGACGGCCGCGAGCAGCAGATCCCGCTCCTCCGCGGGAACTTCTACGTCACCCCGTGGGGCTCGAAGATCTACATCGACAAGCACCCGGGCTCCGGCCGCTTCCGCCTGATCGTCACGATCGGCGACGGCACGTTCTGCCACAAGCCGTGCACCGTCTCGGGCGGCGGAAAGTCCGAGATCAGCAAGTCGCTCCTCGACTACATGATCTACGGGCCGGTCTACGTCGGCGACCTGAAGAAGGACCTCGACGGCGTCGAGGAGATCCTGAACAAGGAGCATGCCAGGCGCTGGAAGCCCGGCAAGGCTCCCCAGGACTACGCCACCACCCCGAGCCGCCCGATCCTCGGCGACGACCGCACGCTCGGCAGCGTGATCAAGCTCCTCACCCCCTCGCCGGATTACACCGACGAGTACAACAAGTGGCTCGAGTCGATCCCGAGCGACGTCCTCTCGCTCGTCCTGCTCATCAAGCGCCTCTACCGCCCCGAGTGGGGCGCCGACTGGCGCAGCCACTTCTCCGTCGACGTGATCAACGGCGAGCCGGGCCACGAGCTCAAGATCGGCGACCGGAAGGCCGCCGGCGTCTACCTCCGCGTCGGCTTCCTCCCGAATCTAGCCTGGCGCACGTTCCGCCTCCGCCAGGACTTCTACCCGGCCATGAAGCTGCAGACCGAGGACGACATCTCGGCTTCGACCGTGGTGCCGGCGGCGCGGGTGCGCGACCTGCGCATCCCGGCGGCCGCCCGGTCCGAAGCGTCCCTCAAGTTCGTCCAGAACTGCGAGTACCGCCTGTTCCAGCGCCCGGACGACGCGATCCACCCCGGGTTCGACAAGCAGGCCGAGGCCGACATCGCCCGGACGGACAACTTCGTCTCCAACTTCGAGCCGCTGACCGCCGCCCAGGTCCGCGAGATCGAGCAGCGCGTGGCCGAGTTCGACCGCTATACGCCCCCGATGCAGCGGGTGATCCACGAGGGCGCCGCCGCGGCGGGCGGGTACACCGTCGTCAGCGCCTACCCGCGCCTGGTCGACGGCAAGCCGACCAAGAACCCGCGCTACCTCCAGCCGCGCCCGGACATGGTGCAGCCGATCCACCGCCACCTGGCCGAGGTCGGCCTGCGCTTCGCCCGGCAGGTCCCGCCGGGCCTGCCGGTGGTGACGGCGGTCGACGCGGTCCTGCTCGGGCGGCGGAACAACCCGCCCGAGGCCGGCGTCCGCGCGCTCGCCCCGTTCAACCCGATCCACTACCAGGAGCTCCCCGAGCTGTTCATGGACTTCGTCTGCTCGTTGACCGGCAAGAGCCCGTCGACGACCGGGGCCGGGTCCGAGGGCGCGCTCACCAAGGGCCCGTTCAACGCGCTGATCCCCACCGCCGACCTCAATACCGCCCTGGTCAGCTTCATCCTGACCGGGCACGGCGGGTTCTCCACTGCCGCCGGCTACGTCGGGCCCAAGGTCAAGGTCGACCACGACCTCTCGCTGATGATCCCCGAGCTCTGGTCGCGCATGCGCCCGGAAGATCGCGACCCCAAGGCGCTGATCGCCGCCGGCCACCTCGAACCGCTGACGGACTTCGAGCACGACGGCAAGCCCGTTTTGGCGTCGCGCCTGGGGTACCGGATCACGTACTCGTTCGTCCGCACGTACTTCGGGCGGCTCTTTTCCAACCCGGGCCGCGTGTTCGACGCCCCGATGCTCAAGCCCGAGACGCAGGACTTCGCCGCGTACGTGGACGGGATCCACAATATCACCGAGGCCCAGCAGCGGGTCGCCCGGCACTACTTCGAGGACGGCAGCGTCGAGCTCGCGTGCCCGCCGCTCAAGGCGCTGCTGCACGTCATGGCCCACGGCCAGTGGCAGGGCAAGGGCGCGCACGACCCCGAGCTCCGCCGCATGTTCACGCGCGAGGCGCTGCTCGCCAGCGACTGGTACCGCAAACGCCTGGCGACCAAGCAGGCCCGCGACGTCGCCCTGTGGAAGCGGCACGTCGCGTACATCGAGCAGTACGCCGCCGACCGCGCCCACACCGGCGACGCCACCCGCCTGGGCCTGCCCCACCGCCTCGCGTACGCCAGGGGCGAACTGGCGCGCGTCTCGGCGCCGGCGTACCTCGAGAGCCTGGTCGGCACCGTCGGCGCGGATCCGATGGCGGCCCAGTAGCTCCACATTCCCAGTAGCTCAACATTCCGATGTTGAGGAGAGCCGTGGCGCGCCTCGCCGCGCATCCCACGTGCGCGACGTCCGAGCGTCGGCGTCGGGTGCCATGGCCACGCGCCCGACACCTCTCGCACACGGACGGGGTATTCGCGTGGCCATGCATCTGCGCGAATGGGCATGGCCACGCGACCACCGCCTTCGGTCTTCGAGAGCGATCCGGCGCGTGGCCATGGCACCCGAGACTTGAGCTACAATCAGCGAGGAGACACCCCATGCCCACCGCGCTCCCCTTAACCGACGTCGTCCTCGCCGGCCCCGCCCGCACGCCGATCGGCTCGTTCCTCGGCGCGCTCGCCGAGATGACCGCCCCGGCGCTGGGCGCCATCGCCGCCCGCGAGTCCCTCCGCCGCGCGAACATCAACCCCGCCGACGTCGACGAGGCCATCGTCGGCAACGTCCTGTCCGCCGGCGTCGGGCAGAACTGCGCCCGCCAGGTCGCCCGCGGCGCCGGCCTTCCGGACGAGTGCGGCGCGACGACCGTCAACAAGGTCTGCGGGTCCGGCCTCAAGGCCGTCATGCTCGCCGCCCAGGCGATCCGGTGTGGCGACGCCCGGGTCGTCCTCGCCGGCGGCACCGAGTCCATGTCGCGCTCGCCCTACCTCCTCCAGCGCGCCCGCACGGGCCTGCGCATGGGCCACGCGCAGCTCGTCGATTCGATGATCCACGACGGCCTGACCGACGCGTACGACGACTTCCACATGGGCACCTGCGGCGACGCCTGCGCCGCCCATTACACCTTCACCCGAGAACAGCAGGACGCGTTCGCCGTCGCCAGCTACACGCGGGCGATCGAGGCGCAGTCGAAGTGTTGGTTCGCCGACGAGATCGTGCCCGTCGACGCGCCCGCCGGTAAGACGACCACGCGCGTCACCGACGACGAGCAGCCCAAGCGCTTCGACGAGGCCAAGCTGCGCAAACTCCGCCCCGCGTTCGGCGAGGGCGGGACGGTCACGGCCGGGAACGCATCCGGCATCAGCGACGGCGCCGCCACGATCCTCGTGCTGTCGGCGGCCCGGGCGCGCGAGCTCGGCGTCCGCCCGGTCGCCCGCGTCCTGGGCTACGCGACCGCCGCCCGCGAGCCCGAGTGGTTCACCACCGCCCCGATCGGCGCCATGCGCCGCCTGCTCGACTCGCTGAAAATGAGCGTCCGCGACGTCGACCTCTTCGAGATCAACGAGGCCTTCGCCGTCGTCCCGATGGCCGCCATGCGCGACCTCGAGATTCCGCACGACAAGTTGAACGTGACCGGCGGCGCCGTCGCCCTGGGCCACCCGATCGGCGCCAGCGGCTGCCGCGTCCTCGTCACGCTCCTCAACGCGATGGAAAAGCGCGACAAGCGCGTCGGCGTCGCCTCCCTGTGCATCGGCGGCGGCGAAGCCGTCGCCATGGCGGTCGAGCGCCTCTGATTTGCCGCTCGCGGCTTCGCACCGTGACTGAAGCGGGCTCGCCGACTCAATCCGCCAGCGGCTTGATCGCGATGCTCTTGTACATCACCTTCGACCCCGGGTCGTGCCCCTGGATCGCGACCGTCCCGTGGTCCAGTACCCGCCCGCCCATCTTCTCGTTCGGGCCCTTCCAATCGGCCGGCTGCTCCCACTCTGTCGTGACCATGTCGTTGATCTTGATGACGACCTTCTTGCCCGTCACGATAATCTCGTACGTGAACCACTCGCCGTCTTTCGCGGGCGCGGTGTCCATCACGTCCTTCACCGAGTACAGCCCGCCGGTCTTCTTGCGGTCCTTCGCGTACGTGTTGTTCACCTGGCACTCGAACCCCTTGTCGGGCCAGTTCTTCTCCTGGAACTGCGTGTGGAAGTAGATGCCCGAGTTCGAGTTCGGGAACGTCTGCACGACCGCCCGCAGGTGGAAGTTCTTGAAGTCCGCCTTGTTCACCGGCCCCGCGTAAAACAAATGCGCCCGCGGCCCGTTCACGACCAACACGCCGTCCTGAACCTTGAACGAGTCCGGGTTTTCCGCCGCCTTCCAACCGTCCAGGTCCTTGCCATTGAACAGCTGAAAGAACCCGTCCTTGTCCGCCTGCGGCGCGGCCTTCTGATCCTCGGCAACGGCGGCCGACAGCGCGACGGCGACCACGGTGGCGAACGCGAGCGATGCGAGCTTCATGGCGATTCCTCCGATGTGATGTGCGGGAGCGTAACCCGCGCCGCGGTCGGCGTCGAGTGATCGGCCCAACGAACTACCTCTTCCCCCGCGGCTCGAACAACATCACACCGCGGTCGTCCACTTCCTTCGAGTACGTGATCAGCAACCAGAACCGAAACGCCACGTCCGTCCGCAGGAACCGCGCCAGCACGATCTGCTCGGGCCCGTACCGTTTCACCAGGGCGATCAGGTCCGCCCGCGTCAGCGCCTCGGAATGGAACCGCTTGGCCGAGATCACCGCGACCTCCGGCGGGACGCGTCGGCCCGCGTAAAAGGCGTAAATCGGGCGGTCGGTAAACACCCAACCCGTCGGCGTCCCGCGCTTCTGCATTTCGCGCACGACCTTGGCGCTGCCGGACAAATCCGTGTGCGGCATCTTTCGCACGTCCCACCGCTGGGCCTTGGCCGGCACGCGCCAGGCGACGCACGCGAGTAG
>DATHXE010000430.1:0-10367 GCA_035459845.1 Tepidisphaeraceae bacterium
TCTTGAGCGCGACCGCGTCGTTGATCTCGCGCATCGACTCGTCCTTCGACGCCTCGAGGAACCCGCACGTGTTGATCACGATCGCGTCGGCCTGCGACGCGTCGGGCGTGATCGCCAGCCCGTCCTCGGCCAGCAGCCCGAGCATGCGCTCGGAGTCGACCAGGTTCTTCGGGCACCCGAGCGACACGAACGCGACCGAGCGGATCTTCGGCTCGCCCGCCTTCTTGCCGGTCTTGGCGGGTTGAGACTGCACCTTCTTCGTCGCCGACGATCCCATTCAAGCTCCTTGAGATTGCGCAGGGTATCCCCCCGGAACGCGCACGGGCACTATACCGCATACGCCCGCCCGCGTCAGTTGATCGCGCGGGCATTGGAATAGGCCGCAAAGACGCGACGAGCGGAAAGGAGAATTGGAATGGTCAGAAACCACCCCGGGACGTAGCACTTACAATCGCCGTCACCTGTCTTTCCTTTGCGCTCTTTGCGTCTTTGCGGCGGTTCCCTCCTCTCCTCTGCAACATTTGCCGTGCACAAGACTAATAGAGTTATCGGGCACTCATTGGGCGGGAGATCCACCGGGAAGTGGTTTGGGATAAGTTCGGGCGGGCGTGGTTTCTGCCGCGCTCGCTGGCGTCGTAATTCACGCTTGTTGCGAGATTTGCGATGATTATTTGTGTGCGGGTCGCGAAACTGCTAAAATCCTCCTCCTATGCCCCTTTCTGCCAAATCGAGCCGTGTGGCCCCCCGTCGCCGCAGCGCCCCTGTCGCCGCGGGTCGGGCGCGTAAACCGGCTCACGGGTATCGCTCCTCCGTCGTCACCCCCGCAGGGAAGGGTCGCTCCGCCGCTAAAAAGCCGGTCGTGAAAGCGGTCGCGCATACCGAATCCAAGAGCCCCACGCACGCGCCCGCCACGCCGGGCAGTGGGTCGGGCTATGCTAAGGCCGTGAAGTTCCTCGAAACGCTGACCGACTTCGAACGCCTCCGCATCGTCCGCTACAACGCCCAGAACTTCGACCTGGAGCGCATGCGCGGGCTGCTCAAGAAGCTCGGCAACCCGCAGAACGACTTCAAATCCGTCCACGTCGCCGGCACCAAGGGCAAGGGCTCGACGTGCGCGATGATCGCACAGATGCTCCGCGCGAACGACCTCAAGGTCGGCCTGTACACCAGCCCGCACCTGGTCGACATCCGCGAGCGGATCGTGGTCGACGGGGAGATGATCTCCCACGCCGACTTCGGCCGCCTGGTCCGCCTGGTCGAGCCGATCGTCATGAAGGCCAAGCCGATGCCGACGTTCTTCGACGTCATCACGGCCGTCGCGTTCAAGTACTTCGCCGAGCAAGGCGTCGACATCGCCGTCGTCGAGACCGGCCTGGGCGGCCGGCTGGACTCCACCAACGTGCTGGTCCCCGAGGTCACGGCGATCACGTCGATCTCCAAGGACCACATGGCCCAGCTCGGCCACACGCTGCCCAAGATCGCCGAGGAAAAGGCCGGCATCTTCAAGACCGGCGTCCCGGCGGTGACGATCCAGCAGGACGCCGAGGTCGAGCGGGTGCTGCAGCGGGCCGCCGAGAAGGTCGGCGCGCCGTTCGATGTCGCCGGCAAGTCGATCGAGTTCAGCTACCGGTTCGAGGCGACCCGCATGCTCGGGCCGCACAACCGCATCTGCCTGACGACCGCCAACAGCAAGTTCGAGCACCTGGCCGTCCCGCTGATGGGCGAGCACCAGGCGATCAACTGCGGGCTGGCGCTGTCGGTCATCGACAAGCTCAAGACGCGCGGGTTCTCGCTGTCGGACTCCAAGTGCATGGAGGGGCTGTCGAAGACGTCGATGACCGGCCGGATGGAGGTCATCAATAACACGCCGCGCGTGCTCGTTGACGGGGCGCACAACGCGGCCAGCGTCGACGCGCTGATGAAGGCGGTCGGGCAGCACATCCCGTACGACTCGATGGTCGTGATCTTCGGGTGTTGCGCCGACAAGGACATCCCGGGCATGCTCGAGCGGATCACCAGCGGGGCGGACAAGGTGATCTTCACCAACGTCGACTCGATCCGCACGGCCAACCCGGAAGAGCTCGCGGCGCGGTACGTCGAGCTGTACGGCAAGATGGCCCAGGTCGCCCCGACGCTCGAAGGCGCGCTGGCAATCGCCAACCGCGCCGTCACGCGCGAGGATCTGATCTGCATCACCGGCAGCTTCTACCTGGTCGGCCAGGCGAAGCGGTACTTCGCCGCCAAGCAGGCGGCGGGGCCGGGCAAGCCCTTCACGATGTGACCCCCGTCGCGCTCTGCGTTGCCGCGAACACCCGCCGCACGTCCGCGCGGCGGAAGTGATAGAGGCACAGCAGCGCCATCCCCACGCCAAGCCCAACCTCGACCCAGAACGCCGTCTCGCCGGCGGCGGGATCGGTCTGCGCGCGGGGCCCGAGCAGTTCGGTGATCCGCCCGCTCAGCCGCGCGAGCGTCGGCCGCTCGACCGCATACCGGGCGACGATCGAGCCCGCCTGGGCGATCAGTTCCGCCACGCCGAACCGCAGCAGGGCCGACCGCCCGCGCGGGCGTCCGCGGAGCGCGCCGACGCTCCCGACCACCAGGAAGAGCGACAGCGCGACGAACACGACGGGCCGCGCGTACGCCAGCACCAGCGACAGTCGGTCGTCGCGGTACAGCTCGGCCATGAAGCGCTTCTGGTCGCCGTTGGTCAGCAGGAACAAGAGTACGGTCCCTGCGAACATCAGCCGCAGCAGCCCGAAGAATAATCCGAGGGTGCCGAGCACGGGGATCGCCAGCGGACGCAGCCTCGGCTCGGGCGTGTGATACGGGAGCAGCGGCGGCAAATCCGAACTGGCCATGCGGGTTCATATCGACGCGGTGGGAACGAATGTCAATGTGCGAGACGGGTCAGAGGTATCGCAATCGGCAATCGGCAATCGGAATCGCAAACGTCCTCGCCTTCCCTTAGAATCGTCGGCGGATGTTCCGTCACGTCCCCAACCTCCTGACCGGCGGGCGGCTGTTGCTCGCCGCGTTCTTCTTCTGCCTGCTCGCGTACTACCAGTACGAGGGCCGGGGCGACCCGTGGCTGCTGAACGTGGCCTTCGTCGTGTACGTCGTCGCGCTCGCGACCGACTTCCTCGACGGGTTCCTCGCCCGCCGGTGGCACGTCGAGGGCCAGTTCGGGCGGATCGTCGACCCGTTCGTGGATAAAATCCTCGTCCTCGGGGCGTTCATCTTTTTCGCCGGGAAGAACTTCATCATCCCCGCGACCGCGACCCACGCGCCGGGCGACAACACGATGGTCGTGCGGACGCTGACCGGCGTCGCCCCGGGCATCGTCGTCATCCTGCTCGCGCGCGAGTTGCTCGTGACCACGTTCCGCGGGATGGGCGAGAGTTCGGGCAGGAACTTCGGGGCGGCGTTCATCGGCAAGCTCAAGATGGGCTTTCAGTCGGCGACGATCCTGGTCATCCTCGCGTACGTGAACTATTACCACCGGTTTAACAACACGCCGGCCGAGCGGTGGATCACCGCGTTCCGCGACTTCGCGATCTGGGCCACGGTGGCGATCACGGTCTACAGCGGGCTTGTGTACCTGCGGAAGGCGATGAGCATGCTGCGCGACCAGCCGGCGACGCCCGCCCCCGCACAGGACCCGCCCAAAGGGGCCGCCGCGTGACGGCGGACCGAACAGGCGCGCCGCCCGAGCGCCCGCCCGGCGGGTGGCGGCTCATGGCCGTCACGATCGGCGGGTCGGGGCTCTCCCCGGTCGCGCCCGGGACGGTCGGTAGCCTGGCGACGGTGCTCCTGCTCGCCGGCGTGCTGGCGATCTTCCACACCGCCGCGGGGCGTTCGCCGACGCCGTTCGAATGGAACGGCGTCCTGATTACGGGGCTGCTGATTTTCTCGGCCCTGTGCGTCGCGCTGGGGCCGTGGACGTTCGCGTACTTCGGCCGCAAGGACCCCGGCTCGTGCGTGCTCGACGAGGGCGCGGGGATTTGCCTGACGGCGATGTTCCTGCCGATGTACGCGGGGTGGCGACAGGCGTGGGTGCTGCTGGCGGTGTTCGCGGCGTTCCGCGTGTTCGACGTGCTCAAGCCGCCACCCGCCAAGCGGCTCGAAATGCTCCCTCAGGGCTGGGGAATTCTGACCGATGACCTGATGGCGGCGGCATACGCGAACGTCGCATGCCAGCTCGTGCTGCGTTGGCTCGCGTGAACACGTCCGCGCAGTACCCTTACGTCTTTTCGTCTTTTCGTTTTCCCCGATCCCTGGACCGACGTTGAACGACTACCTCCTCTCCCTCTTCCTCGGCGTCATCGAGGGCCTGACCGAGTTCCTGCCGGTCAGCTCGACGGCGCACCTGCGGATCACACAGGCGCTGTTCGACGTCAACCTGAACGACGGGTTCTGGAAGATGTACACGGTCGTGATCCAGTTAGGGGCCGTACTCTGCCTGCCGGTCTACTTCCGCAAGCGGATCGTCGCGTTCGTGCGGACGTTCCCGCGCGGGGAGGACGGGCGCAAGACCCTGCTCACCCACCCGGTGAGCCTCACGCTGCTCGCGTTCGTGTGCACGGCCGTCCCGGCGTTCCTCATGAAGAAGGTGATCGGGAAGAACCTCGAGAGCCTGTTCGTGATGGGCATGGCGCTGGTCGCCGGCGGGGCGATCATGTGGGCGGTGGATTACGTGTTCGGCGCGGGCGACGCCGCGGACGAGAAGGCCCGCGGGTTCGAGCCGGTGACGCCGACGTCGACGAACTCGGTCACGGTCGACGCGCCGCACGCGCCGACCGAACTCGCCCCGGCGCGGACGCGCCGGGTCGAGGACATGTCGGTCTTCCAAGCCGTGTGGATCGGGCTGATCCAGACGCTGGCGGCGGTCTTCCCCGGGCTGAGCCGGTCGATGTCGACGATCGCAGCCGGGCAGGTGTCGGGCATGACGCGGGCGAGCGCGCTCGAGTTCAGCTTCTTCCTGTCGCTCCCGACGATGACGGTCGCGACGCTCTACGACTTCTACAAGACGGTGATCAAGAAGACCGGCGACGACGGCGCGGCGCTCGCGCCGGTGCACATGACGGCGCACAACTGGGTCGTGCTGGCGATCGGGTTCGTCGTGTCGTTCGTCGTCGCGCTGGGCGTCGTGCACTGGTTCATGGGGTGGGTGCGGAAGCGCGGGTTCACGCCGTTCGCGATCTACCGGATCGTCGTCGGGGCGGCGGTGCTGGCGTGGGCGATGACCAAGGGGGCTTGAGCGATCGCGGAGGGCGAGAGCCTCCGCCGTGCGCTCCGGCGTCGTGCAACGGCGCGCCGCGGAGTTCAGGCGCGCCGCGACCGCCGCCGCATCCCCAGCACCAGGGCCCCCACGACCACCCCCACCGCCCCCGGCTCCGGCAGCGCCTGCGAGAACATCCACGGGTAAAACTGACCGCTCGTCGTCACGTCGTTGTAGATCGGCGCCCAGATCACGTGCCCCTGACCGGCCAACTCCGTGTACAGCGGATCACCGCCCGCCGCGTCGAGCGCGGCGATCATGTCCCGCGACCCGCTCACCGGCACCGTGCCGTCCGCGCTCCCGTGGAACGCCCACAGCGGCACGTGGTCGATCAGGCCCGCCTGCGACGTGCTCCCGCCGCCGGACATTGGCGCCGCCGCCGCGAACAGGTTCGGCCGCCGCACCAGGATGTCGAACGTCCCGTACCCGCCCATCGACAGGCCGGTCACGTAAATTCGGTTCTTGTCGACGCTCGGGTCCTGCAGGATCAGGTCCAGCGCCTGGAGCGTGAGCGCCATCGACGTGCTCTGCGCGACCGGCGTCGCGTACGAGCCCGTGTTGAACGGCTTGTCGACGAACTGGTTCCCGGCCGCCACCTGCGGCGCGAGCAGGTAGCTCGCGTAGGTCGCGCTCTGCGTGGCGTTCACCAGCCCGTCGATGTGCGAGTTGACCTGCGACGTGTTGTTGCTCCCCCGCTCGCCCGCCCCGTGCAGGAACAGCACCAGCGGGAACTTCGCCCCCGAGTTGTACCCCGCCGGCCGGAACAGCCGGTACGGCATCGTGTTCGTCCCGTCCGTCACCGACCCTTCGATCGACTTGGTCAGGTCCGGCGCGGCCTGTGCCGTGCCGGCGACCAGCGCGGCCACCCCGAGGACGAAACACCGCGACAGAAAAGAAACGGTCACGCTCTGCTCCGATCATCGAACGTTCGTGGCACTTCGTGGCATGGGTACCGCCCGCAGGGCGATACCCGTGTTCACCGCGCGACACGCGCTCCCCTGCAGGTCGCGGCTAAACGTGGACGTCGACGTCACGCGCCGCGCCGACGCCGCCCCATCATCCCCGCCATCCCGACCATCGCCAACCCGATTGCGGCGGGCTCGGGCACCGGCGTAACGGTCACGCCCGTGATCGCGATCGCGCTGTTGGTCGATGTCGAGTTCAGCAGGTCGAGCGTCAGCACCTGCCCGGCCGCGTCGGCCGTGAAGTCCGCCGTCCAGAAGAACTCGTCGACCCCACCCGCCCCGGACGTCGTCCCCACGTTCGACGCCGCCTGCTGGAAGTCGGTCGGCCCGCCGCCACTCACCGTCCCGGTCAGCCGCCAGTTCTGCGTGTTGTTCCCCGCCGAGAACCACTTCACGAAGTACCGGCCCGCGTCCGGCGCAGTGAACGTCACGCGGAACCCGACGTTCTGCGCCGCCCCCGTGTTGTTCGAACCTTGGAATGACGAACCCGACACGTTACCCGCCGCCCCACCGTTCCAAGTGAACGTATACCCGTCGTCGGCATAGGTCCCGGGCGTGAACACCGCCCCCTGCGTCGCCAGCGTCAGCAGAGTCGTGTTGTCCTTCTGCGCCGTCGTCAGGTTGCTCCCGACCGGTTTGAGCCAGTCCAGCGCGGTGCCACCCTGTGTAAGGTCCACCGACCCCAGCACGCCGTTGAGCGAGCTCCGGTCCAATTGCTGGAGCGTCACGTCGATCAGCGCCGCGCCGGCGCTCGCGGACGCCAGCAACCCACCCGCCACTGCCGCCACCGCCAGCCCTGGAATCCGCGCCCTCATCATCTCTTTCTCCTCACTCGACCGACCCGGGCGACGCGCCCTCCGCAGACGCGCCTCCGCATGACTCACACATCTAACGCATTCCTACCACGACGTTGCCCGCAACAAACGGGATTTATCCCCATTCGATGTGAGATAGCCCCCGACATGGCGTCGCTGCGCCCCGTTATCCGGCAAGCTCGGAAAGGACGATCCCTCTCCCCCACCTTCGCGTCATTCGCGATCGGCGTCCTGCGCGTCCACTTGCGGGGGCTCCCGTTCCTCAAGACTCGTCGCCTCGCCCGGCGTCCGACGGGGGGGCACCACGCCGCCGTCCCCGATCGTCCACTTCCCGCCCACGGGCTGTTCCGTCTCGTCCTCCATCCCGACCTTGGTCGCGTCCAGGATGCCCTCTTCGTTCTGCACCGCCGCGTGCACGAACGTCGGGCCCGGCTCGCTCTCGCGGAGCGCGACCAGCCGCTTCCATAGCGTCTCCATCAGCGGCATCACGCCGTGGTGCGTGGCGCCGGAGATCGCGTGGACCTCCTTGCCCGCCAGTTCCTTCCGGAGCACGCCCAGGGCCTCGTGCTCGTCGGTTTCCAGGTCGACCTTGTTTGCCGCGACGACTTCTTCCTTCTGAGCCAGCTTCGGGCTGAACGCCTCGAGTTCCTTGCGGATCACGCGGTAGTTCTCCGCCGGGCTGCCCCCGTCCGGCGGGAACAGGTCCAGCAGGTGGACGATGATCTTGGTCCGCTCGATGTGCCGCAGGAAGTCGTGGCCCAGGCCGGCCCCGCTGTGCGCGCCCTCGATCAGCCCCGGGATGTCCGCCACGACCATCCGCCGGTGCCCGGGCAGTTCGACGATCCCGAGCTGCGGCGAGAGCGTCGTAAACGGGTACGCCGCGATCTTCGGCCGCGCCGCCGACACCGCGCTGAGCAGCGTGCTCTTGCCCGCGTTCGGCAAACCGACCAACCCGATGTCGGCGATCAGCTTCAGCTCGAGCTTGAGGTTCCGCTCCTGCCCGAGCGTGCCGGGCTCGGCGTACCGCGGCGCCTGGTTCGTGGGCGACCGGAAATGCCAGTTCCCGCGCCCCCCGCGCCCGCCCTTGGCGATCACGACGGTCCGTCCCGGGATGTTCAGGTCGGCCAGCAGTTGCCCGCGGTCCGCGTCGAAGATCAGCGTCCCGATGGGAACCTTGATGATCAGGTCTTCGCCGCCCACGCCCGCCATCTTCTTGCCCATCCCGCCCTGCCCGCGCGGGGCCTTCCAGTGGTGCTTGCCGGAGAAGTCGAGGAGCGTGTTCACCTGGGGGTCGGCCTGGAACTTGACTGAGCCGCCGTAGCCCCCGTCGCCGCCGTCGGGGCCGCCCTTGGGGATGTACTTTTCGCGGCGGAACGAGACGCACCCGTTGCCCCCGTCGCCGGCCTTGACGTGAATCCGTGCTTCGTCGACGAACATGGTGCGCTCGATCCTAGACGCGAGGTGCGTGGGCTTGAAATGGAGAAACGTGAAGACGTGAAGCGAGGCGCGCCTCGCGGTTCACGTCTTCACGTTTGAGTTCGTATTACATTGGCACTCAAGTGCCAATGCCGGTGGCGGTTTAGACGGCAGCGGCTTCGCGCACGTGCACCTTCTTGCCCTGGAACTCGACGGTCCCCGGCTTGAGGGCGAAGAGCGTGTCGTCCGTGCCGATCCCGACGTTAAAGCCGGGGTGGAACACCGTGCCGCGCTGGCGGACGATGATCCCACCGGCGGGGACGGCCTGGCCGCCGTACACCTTCACGCCGAGGTACTGGGGATTGGAGTCGCGGCCGTTCTTGGACGAGCCGCCGCCTTTCTTGTGTGCCATAAGTCACCTGCGATGATCGTCTTACGGGGCGAATCGCCCGTTATGCTCTAAACGTAGCCCCCGCGCGATGGGTTCGCGCGGGGGGAGGAATCTATCCGAATTCCGGGGGGGATACAAGGGGTGTCGGCGAGCCCGCTTCAGCGGGCGGGTCGCGCAGCGAGTAGCGCGAAAACAAACTACCGCATCACCCACGTCTTGGCTTTTTGGATGACGACGTCTTTGCCCTGGTAGAACTCGTCCCCGGGGACCTGGAAATCGAGCTGCAGGGTCTTGCGGAGCATCTCGCCGATCTCGCTCGGCTTGATCTCGGTCCAGTCGACCTGGAGGAACTTCTTGCCCTCGGGGTCGTTCGGGTCCTTCATGGGGACGCCGTCCTTGTGCCAGGTGAGCCGGCCGGAGGTGCCCATCGGCCCCATGCGAAGCTCGCGGCGGTTCTTGGCGTCGTACCAGAGCGACTCGCCCGACAGCCCGCCGACGAACACGGAGAAACTGCCCATGCGCTCGAGCGGCTCGGGCCAGATGGCCACGGTGTCGACCGCCTCATCGGGCCCCTGGCGGATCGGGCCCGACGCCTTGCCGAGCGGGACCAGGAGCTTCTTCCCGGTGACCCGCTTGATCTCCTCGAACACCGACTGGGGGATGCCCTTGTCGGACCGGAACACGTTGCCCTTGTCGTCGACGAGGTCGATCTCGGGGAGGAACTGCTGCTCTTCGCCGGTGTTGTTGGTCACCGTCATGAGCATGTACCAGTACGCCTTGGGGGCCGAGTCGCCGGGTGCCTTGACGGCGATGCGGAGCGGCGTGTTCGTCTGGACGTCGAGCTCCCAGGCGGTCTTGTTGACGGCGGGCTTGGGAAACGCGGAGGCGGGCGACGCGAGGGCCCCTGCGACGGCGAGGATCGCGAGCGCCGGGAACAGCTTACTCATGGGTGTGGTCTCCGGGGGTGAGGTGGGACGGCTACGTGTGAACCGTGACCGAAGACCCGAATCGGCAGGCAGCGCGGTGGTGGTTAAACCCAGTGGCGGTTTGCCCTTGGCTCGGGTGGCGTTATTCTCACTACGCGTGGGACTGCTGTCAAATCTTCTCGGGTTTAAAGACGGGCGCGAACGTGAGCCCGACCCCGGTGAGTTCGACGTGCGCCCGGCGGAGGCGCGCGAGGTCGAACGGGCGCTGGCGCTGATCCTGGCGCCGGCCGGGAGCGCGCCGGGGTCGGTGGTCGGGTCGCCGGCGGTGCACGAGTTCATATCGATGGCGTCCGAGCGCGGCGTAGACCTGGCGGCGCTGCACGTCGCGGTGCACGCCGCGCGAATCGTGTCGGCGGCGCTGCCGGTGTTCAGTCCGGGGCGGACGATGTTGATCCTGGCGCCCGCGGCGCCTGCGGGGAAGGTTGCCGAGGCCGGGGCGCGGGCGCTGGTCGGTCCGGTGTGTGCGCTGGCGCGGCGCCGCAACGTGCAGCTCGCCCAGGCGCTGATCGACCCGAG
>DATHXE010000431.1:0-6150 GCA_035459845.1 Tepidisphaeraceae bacterium
CCGACGGGCTCCACTACCTCGTCTGGGAGATCTTCGACAACTCGGTCGACGAGGCCATGAACGGCCATGCCGACGAGATCGAGGTCACGCTCCACAAGGACGGGACGAGCGTGACCGTGCGCGACAACGGCCGGGGCATCCCCGTCGACACGCACCCGACGCACAAAAAGCCGGCCCTCGAGATCATCCTCTGCACGCTGCACGCGGGCGGGAAGTTCGATAACGGCAAGGCCGGCAACTACAAGAACAGCGGCGGGCTGCACGGCGTCGGCGCGTCCGTCGTCAACGCCCTGTCGAAGAAGCTCGTCGCCACCGTGCGCCGCGACGGGTTCGAGTGGGAGATGGAGTTCAGCCAGGGGCGCGCCACCGGCAAGCTGAAGAAGGTCGGCCCGGCGCGCGGCACCGGCACGACCGTCTACTTCCACCCCGACCCGCAGATCTTCCCGCGCACCGAGTTCAACCCCGAGACGATCCGCGAGCGGCTGGAGATGTCGAGCTACGTCCACAAGGGGCTCAAGGTCGTCTGGAACGACGAGACGACCGGGAAGAAGGAAGTCTTCAAGCACGAGGACGGGATCCTCGCGTACCTCCGCAAGATGATGGCCGACAATTCGGTCAAGCCGGTCCACGAGCAGCCGTTCGTGTTCGAGAAGGACAATGGGATCCGGATTGAGGTCTGCTTCGCGTGGACCGAGAGCACCGACGAGGCCGTGAAGAGCTTCGCCAACGGCATCCCCAACCGCAACGGCGGGACGCACGAGAACGGCCTGCGCGCCGGCATCCTCAAGGCGATCCGCAACTACATCGAGACGCACAACCTCACGCCGCGCGGCGTGACCCTGCAGGCCGAGGACATCCGCGAGGGCGTGTTCGGCGTGCTCAGCGTCTTCGTCGAAGACCCGCAGTTCCAGGGCCAGACCAAGGAGCGACTGAACAACCCCGAGGTGCAGGGGATGGTCGATCGTGCCGTGCTGCCGGCGCTGGAACAGTGGCTGAACAACAACCGGACGGTCGCCGAGACGATCGTGAACCGGATCATCATCGCCGCGCGGGCGCGCGAGGCGAGCCGCGCCGCCAGCGCGAGCATCAGCCGCAAGACGGCGACGAGCGGGCGCATGAATTTGCCCGGCAAGCTCGCCGACTGCTCGAGCAGCAACCGGGCCGAGAGCGAGTTGTTCATCGTCGAGGGCGACAGTGCCGGCGGCAGCGCCAAGCAGGGCCGGGACCGCAACAAGCAGGCGATCCTGCCCCTGCGCGGGAAGGTCCTCAACACCGAGGGCCAGTCGCTCGCCAAGATTCTCGAGAACCGCGAGATCGCGGACCTGGTGACCGCGCTCGGGTGCGGCGCGGGCACGGAGTGCGACGCCGAGAAGATGCGCTACCAGCGGGTGATCCTGCTCGCCGACGCCGACAGCGACGGGCACCACATCACGACGCTGCTGCTGACGTTCGTCTTCCGCCACATGCGACAGTTGATCGACGCCGGCCGGGTCTACATCGCGATGCCCCCGCTGTACCGCGTGGACATCGGCAAGGAGACCCACTGGGCCGCCGACGACGCCGACAAGGAGCGAATCCTGCGGCAGCACCAGAAGGGCAACGCCAAGGCCGAGATCACCCGCTTCAAGGGCCTGGGCGAGATGATGCCCAAGGTCTTGTGGGAGACCACGCTGAACCCCAAGACCCGCCGGCTCCTGCGCGTCGAGATCGCCGACGCGCTGGCGACCGACCGGGTCATCAATGAGCTGATGGGCAAGGACGCGTCGGCCCGGTTCCGGTTCATCATGGAGCGAGCGGAAGAGGCGGACGAGTTGGACGTGTAATCGGCCTACCGATTTGTGGTACGATTCCCGCGTATGGTTCACGGCGCCATCCCCATTCTACCGCCGACCCGGCCAGCGGATCCGCCGACCGCATTCGGCCCGCAGCGGCTGTTCCTGGACGACGTACCGTGGGATTTCTACACGTTGTGCCTGAACACGATCCGCGACAAGTCGCTTCGCGTGACGTTCCACCGCGGAAGGTTGGAGATCATGGCCCCGCTTTCGGAGCACGAGATCTGGAAGCGCGCGATCGGCCGCTTCATCGAGCAGATTTGCTTCGAACGGGACATCCCATTCAGAGCGATCGGGTCGACGACGGTTCGCCGCGACGACCGCCAAGCCGGCCTGGAATCGGACGAGGCGTTTTACGTCCAACGCGCGGCCGCCGTGGTCGGAAAGATGCAGCTGGATTTCACGGTCGACCCCGCGCCTGACCTGGCGGTCGAAATCGACATCACGCGCCGCTCGGTCCCCCGTCAGCCGATCTACGCCGACTTGGGCGTGCCCGAGTTGTGGCGGTTCGACGGGCAGCGGCTGAGCGTGCTCGCGCTCACGCCCGCGGGTCGCTACGAGGAGCGCGAGCGCAGCATCGCCTTCCCCTTCCTCCCGATGGACGAGTTCCGGCGGTTCCTCGAAATGACCCGCACGACCGACGACACGACGGCGATGCGGGCGTTCCAGCAGTGGGTGCGGACGCTGACGCGGTAGGCGAGGGCCGCCCATGTTCTGCCGCCACTGCCAACACGATTTGCGGGTGTCGACGAACAGCCGGTGCCCGGAATGCGGGGAGTGGTTCAGTCCGAAGGCACCGTGGACCTACTGGGCGGAGTTGCCGCCGGCGCGCGGGGGGCGGTGGTGGGCGGATCGGATATCCACGTGGTTAGTGGTGGCGACGATCGTCGGCGCGATCGGATGGTTCGTCGTCTCTTGTGCGATCGGCGCCTACCGTGGGGGCAAATAGGCGGGTTCGCCTCGCCCGTCATCACATCCCCGCGCCCAGCGCCACAAGGTGCCGCGCGAAGTGGTCCGCGAGAACTTCCGTGTAAAGCGGCTGATTCCCCTCCAGGCACTGGCGGACCAGCGGGGCGAGCTCGGGGTGCGTCAGCGTGCTGCCGAACGTGCAGTGCAGGATCTGGCGGGCCAGCCCCGTGAAGCCGGTGTCGGCGGGTACGGTGGACCAGTCGCCGATGTAAACTGATTCAAGCTTGCGCGCGTCGAGTGAATCGGGCGCGGGGCCGTCGCTCGTTTGCGCGGACACGTGATACGTGGCCTTGTCCGTGTCGTAGCGCGACAGCGCGAACTTCACCACCCGGCGGAACAGATCCGTGTCGGCGCGGGCGACGACGCGCAGCGCCTCCAGGTAGCTCGTGCCGGCGGTCTTGACGTGGAACTGGCCCTTCGTGATCCGGGCGAACGGCGTGTAGATCGAGAGCTTGTCGGAGCCCGAGTGCAGGCTGAGCTTGTAGGGGCCAAGCAGTCGGGCGATCGCGGCGTGGTCGCCGAGGGACTTCTCGAACGCGCGCAAGTCGCCCTTGTAATCCACGCCTTTTTCGAACTCGCCGACGTAGCGCGGGGCGAGGCTCACCAGCTTCATGCCCTGGTCGAGGCACCGGTGGGCGACGATGTAATGCTCGGCGAGCGTGGTCGGCTGGGGCGTCTCATCGACCGACAACTCGATCTCGTAGTCGCGCCCGAATCGCTCGTTCACCTGCGCAATGTGCCGCGCGAGGGCGACGGCGTGATTGACAGCCGCCCCGTACTTCACCGCGGCCCGGCGGACGGTCGCCTCGTCGATCGCGATCGTCGTGCCCGTCTCGAGCTTGATCGACTTGCCCTTGTACGACTCGACCCACGCGATGTCGGCGGCCTTCGTCGCCGCGCTGTGCTTGTCGGCAAGTTCAGCGGCGCTGTAATCGTCCGCCCGGCCGTCAACGTGGTCCGAAGGGTCGATCGTGAAGAAGCAGAACCCCGCGGCGGCGGTGCGGTCGACGTCGGCGGGCACCTTGAGGTGGTCGGCGTCGGCCCCCTGCCGGCCGGTCCAGCCGGCGGATTTGGCGGCGCCCAGCGCGTCGGCCATCACCTGCTCGGGCGTGCGATTGGTGCGGGTCATCTCGCGGATCGACTGCTGGGCGAAGATCGGCGCGATGGAGCCGCCCGCGCGGCGCATCGCCTCGACGTGGCCGGGTGTGGCCAGGCCGATCCGGTCGCCGAAGCCGAAGCTGGGCGTCAGGCCGAGGGGGACGGGCGTGTCGGACATCGCGGGGCTCCTTCGTTGAATGAGGGGCGGAGTATAGCAGGTCGGCCGGCGGCGCGCGGGATGTCATGACCATCGGGCGCGCGTGGTAGAGTGCTGCCATGGAGACGATCGGATCGGTTTCGGGAATCCGCACGGCCCTGATTCGGCCTGACGTGATCCTCTGCGTCGGCGAACAACCCGAGGAGTTGGAGCGCGCGATCGAGGTCCTGGGCGAGGAACGCGGGCGGCTGTCGTTCCGGTGTTACCGCGCGATCGCGTATGACCGCGTCTGCGTGATCTGGTCTGGCATCGGGACCGGTTGCGTCGAGCCGCTGTTGTACGAACTGCTGCGCAAGGCGCCCGCGGATCGGCGGCCGCGGCGGATCGTGCTCGTGGGGACGGCCGGGGCGTTGCGTGACGGCGTGGAGTTCGGGCGGGCGTACCCGATCGCCCGAGCGATCGCGGTGCACACGGCGTTCGACGACGTCGGCGAGGTGACGCCCCGATGGGACGGCTTCGATCCGGCGAGCGGGAAATCGACCGTCTCGACGGACTTCTTCTACGGCTTCTCACCCAAGCCGGCGGCGGCCGAGTACGCGGGCCCGACCGGCAACGCCGCGTGGGCGGGCCGGCTCGCCGAACGCTTCGAGGCGTATCGGCGGCGGTACGATCTGGTCGAGATGGAGGTGGCGCAGTTCTACTTCCTGTGCCGGCAGTTCGGGGACGCGGGCTTGCAGTACATCGCCTTCAAGGGCGCGTCGAACCCGGTGACGGATCTCGACGCGCAGACGGCGGGCAGCTGCGAGGTGCTACAGGATGCGATTCGTCGCGCGGTGGATATGATGTGAGCCGCGCGCATGCCCTTCCAGGACCTCCCGCTTTATCTGGCGATCCGGCAGCTCGGGCCCGACGTGGCCGTCGGGCGGGCCATGCTGTTCCCCGAGGTCGAGGCCGTCCACGCCAAACCCGACCGGATCGCCGACGTGCTCGCCCGGTTCGCCAAGGAGACGCTCCGCCAGCTCCCGCCGCTCGAAGTGCACCGGCGCCTGCTCGCGCGCGAGCCCGAGGCGCGCGAGGTGACCGTCGAGATCGAGCCCGCGCGGTCGGCGGCGCCCGCATGGCGCGAGCCGGTCCGCCTGCGGTTCCACGTGCTCCGCTGGCGGCACGGAGAAGAGGCGTGGGTCGCCTACGTGCCGGCGCTCGACATCGAGGTCGTCAGCCCGCGCGAGGACGAGCTCGACGCGCTGATCCCCAAGCACATCCTGTTCTCGCTCGGCCGAACCAAGGCGGCGGCGCGGTTGATGGACCTGGTGCAGCTGGCGCGAGTCGATGCCGTCCACGTCGAGCGGCGCGAGGTCACGCCCGAGATCCGCACGCCCGCGCAGATCGAGGCCGAATCCGAAAAGGAGGAGGAGCCCAAGCCGGTGATCGGCGACGTCGGCGAAGACCTGTCGAAGCGCGAGCTGCCGCGGGCGTATGAGGCGGGGCCGACGGTTGAACGAATCGCGGATGTGCTGGGCGGGCGCACCGGGCGGAGCGTGCTCCTGGTCGGGCCCAGCGGCGCGGGGAAGACCGCGGCCGTCCACGAACTGTTCCGGCAGAACCGGTTCCGCACCGAGAGGGGCGTCGCCCCCCTCTGGGCGACGAGCGGGGCGCGGCTGGTCGCGGGCATGAGCGGGTTCGGCATGTGGCAGGAGCGGTGCCAGCGCCTCGTGCGCGAGGCGGGCAAGGCCGGCGCGGTCGTGCACCTCGGGAGCCTGGTCGAGCTGATGGAGGTCGGTAAGGCCGGCGGGAGCGGGTTCGGCATCGCCAGCTTCCTCCGCCCGTACCTCGCGCGCGGGGATTTCCTGGCGATCGCCGAATGCACGCCCGAGCAGCTCACGCTCGTCGAGAAAAACAACCCGCACTTGCTCGGCGTGTTTCAGCAGGTGCGCGTGGACGAGCCGGGCCCGGGCGTGGCGAAGGCGATCCTGCTGGGCGTGGCGATCGAGGCGTCGGCGAAGCTGGCCGAGGACCTGCGACACCGCCACGCGGCCGTTCCGTCGCCGGCGATCACCGAAGAGGCGATCGACGCGACCGACCGCCTGCACC
>DATHXE010000432.1:0-10643 GCA_035459845.1 Tepidisphaeraceae bacterium
AGTACCTCGGGATGACAGTGAGCGACGGGGCGCACGAGGGCTACGGAATCTTCGCCCCCGTCGCCTTGTTCACGAGTGCCTTGAGGCGCGATTTGTCGCCGGTGAGCTTGCCCGCCAGTACCTCGGCCTCCGTGAACGCCGCCATGAGGATCTCCCGCTCGGCCGCCCGCTTGTAGTCGTAGGCGATGTGGATCAGGCCGTCGGGGGCCTGGAAGCCGTCGGGGTAGGAGACGCCGGGGCGCTCGTCGAGGACGAGGCCGCCCTTCCACGTCTGGCCGTCGTCGTCGGAGAGGAACGCGGTGAGCTCGCGGCGTCCCTGTGGCTTCACGTCGATCTTCTCGCCGTGCTTGACCAAGAGCAGGCGGCCCGAAGCGAGGCGGCGGAGGAAGAAGCGGGCGTTGACGCTGGCGATGGCCGAGGGTTTGCCTTCGCTCCAGGTTTTGCCCTGGTCGGTCGAGGTGCTTTCGGCGATGCCGTCTTTCGTCCGCGCGAGCATCCAGAGGGAGTTGTCCTTGCGCTCGACGATCATGTGCTCGTCGAAGTCGCTCCCGGGGAAGAGGGCGCCGCCGCGGCGGGACCAGGTGTGGCCCTTGTTGGTCGAGACGAAGACGTTGGCCATGCGGAACTCGTCGAGCTCCGGGTAGGCGTCCTTCATCGGCTTGGGATTGATCTTGTTGCGCGTCCAGAGGGAGATCGGGAGGAGCCAGTCGCCGTTCCGGAGGACGGTGGGCTTGTTGAGGGTGGCGCCGTGCCAGATGCGGCTGGGGGCGGACCACTTGGGCTCGGGGGCGTCGGGGTTGTCGCAGACGATCGCCCAGTCGCCGGCGCGGCCGTCGAAGTAGCCGACGGACAGGTCGAAGAAGAGCCAGAGCTTGCCGGTCGGGTCGCACCAGAGGTTGCCCACGAGGGTGCGGACGCGAAAGTCCGCATGATCGGGCGGGTCGATGACGAGGCGCGGGGCGGACCAGGTCTTGCCGGCGTCGTCGCTGGAGGCGAGGACGAAGTAGCCCCTGTCGCTGTCGCCGCCACTGACCCAGCAGCACCAGAGGCGGCCGCCGGGGGCGCGCTCGAGGCCGATGATCATGTTGTAGTCGCGCGAGGCGTCGGCGTACTGCGGGCCGGGGCTCGTGATGAGCGTCGGGGGCTGCATCGAGAGGTCGAGGACGTCTTTGGGGGGGAGGGTTTGGGCGCGGGCGACGAGGGGGAGGACGAGCGTGACGATCAGGAGCGGGGTGGGGCGCATGGCGGTCTCTCGTGCGTTCGTGTCTCGTGGCATGGGTACGGCTGTGAAGCCATACCCGTGTCGTCCGCGTGTCGTCCGCGAACCGCGCGAAACGCGCTCGCCTCCGGGGTCGCTTGAAGCTCCCCCTTCGGGTCGCGGCTAAACGGGGAATGGAACCCCTTTGCGCTATTTCTCGTCCTTCATCTCCGGCTCCATCTTCGTTGACGACAGCGGTTTGATCTTGCCCTCGAGGATGGCGACGACGGACGTGCGGACCTGGTCATACGTCGGCTCCTTGTCGTACATGCCGAACGTCGAGTGGCCGCCGGGCTCGTACGAGTCGAGGTGGAACATCCTCGCGTCTTTGGGGATCTGACCGGTCTCGCGGGCCATCTCGGTGGTGACGTCGTACGAGCCGAGCGAGATCGTCCGCTCGGTCTTCCGGCCCGACTCGTCGAGGACGCGGAAGCTGTACCGCAGTGCGCGGTCGCCCGTGAGCTCGAAGTACTCGAACACCATCACCGGCGAGTCGTGGAACTTGAACTGCTCGCGGCAGTAGAACGGCTGGGGGACCTTGCCGGCCTTGCTCAGTGCGAACAGCTTTTCGCGGGCGGCGTCGGCGGCCTTGCCGTCCTTGAGCGCGGTGTAATTCTGCACGAGCTTGGCGAGCGCGGGGGCGTCGCCGGGCGTCACGGCCAGGAGCTTGGCGAACGCCCTGTTCGACTCGGCCGGGCGGCCCGCGGTCTGGTGGATCTGGCCGAGGTTCCGCCAGCCGTTCGCGTACTTCGGGTCGAGCGCGACGGCCTTCTCGAGCAGGGGGATCGCGCGCTCCGGTTTGCCCGTCGTCGCGTACGTCCCGGCGAGCGCGCCCAGCAGGCGCGGCTCGGCCGGGTTGAGCGCGATCGCCCTTTCAAACGTCTTCTCGGCCTCGTCGTGGGCCGACAGGTCCGCGTACCGGTAGGCCAGCGTGATCCAAAAGTCGGCGTTCTTCGGGTCGAGCTCGGTCGCGCGGGCGAGCGCCTCGACCGACGCGGACATCTTGCCGGTCTGGGCGAACATGTTTCCGCGCTCGGCATGATACGCGGCCGACGTTGGCGATAGCTCGACTGCCTTGTCGATCATGGCGACCGCGTCGGCGTCCTGCTGCAGGTAGAACAGCGCCCGGGCGAGGAGAAAATGGGCCCGGGCGTTCTTCGCGTCGGCGGCGACCGCGTCGCGGAGTTCGGCGGCGGCCTTCTCGAGGATCGGGCGGCCCTCGTCCGGCTTTCGCGCGTGCAGCAACTCGATCCCGCTCGCGATCCGCGCCTCCAGCGGATCGGGTTGAGCCTCGGCCAGCGCGGGAACGGTCATCAGGAGTAGCGCGGTGACGAACGAGCGCGGAATGGGCATGCGGTCAGTATCGCCCGCGATTCACGAAATCGCCAGCCAACGTCAAAGCGCCCGCACGACCGGCCGGGGCGGGAAGATCTGGTGCACCGGCCCCTCGGCGTCGCCCGCCAGCCGCCGGCGGATCAGCGAGACCGCCGTCGCCAGCAGGGGGCCCCACGGGATCGCCAGGGTCGTCAGGTCGAGCTGCTCGGCGACCGGCGCGTCGTCGAACCCGACGATCGGCGGGAGCGCGAGTTGGTTCTCGCGCGCGTGCAGGATTACGGCCTGGGCAAGGCGGTCGTTGCAACAGAAGATGGCGTCGGGCCGGCCCGCGAGCACCTGCGGGGCCAGGCGCAGCGCGTCCTCGACGTACCACGTCGGGCAGGGCGTGATCGTCGCGCCCGGGATCAGCGAGCAGAACCCGGCGACGCGCTGATTGGAGCGGGAGTCGCCCGGCGGGCCGGAAAGGATCGCGACGCGCGGCGGCTCGGTCAGAATCTCCGGCTTAGCTGCCTTCCGGCGCGACGCGCGCTCGGCGTTCGCCGAAATCAATCCTGCAGCCCCGGCGAGGCGCTGCTGGATGAGCTGCGCCGCGCAGGCCCCGCCCGAGTAGTCGTCGCACGAGACCGAGTCGATGTGGAGGGAGTCGAGCCCGGGTGGCGGGCGGTCGTTGAGCAGCAGCGCCGGCCGTTGCCGCGCCGCGAGCGCCGTCACCGCCGCGGGAACTTCCCACACGACGGGGAACGTCTCGGGCGGGACGGTGGCCGGTTTCTCCGTATGCGTCAGGCGGAACGTGACGCCGTCGCGCGCCAGCGCCGTCGCGAGTTCCGACGCGAGCCGGTGCCCGAACGACCCCGGCCGCTTGGCGCGGGGGTGGAAGAGGAGCGTCACGCCCTTGGGCGCCTCGGCCTTGCCAGGCAGGTACGTACCGGACGCCGGGTGGCGCAGCAGGTGACCTTCGGACTGTAGCTCCGCGAGCAGGCGGTGGGCCGTCTGGTACGACACGCCGAACTTCGCGGCGACGGCGCGGGCCGATAGGAAGCGGTCCCCCGGGCGCAGGAACGACGTCCCGAGGCGCGCGATCAGGCGGGCTTTGACGTCGATCACGTGCTGTGTGCGCGGCCTAGGCATCGTCGGCGCGTCTCCCATCGGCGAGCCCGCTTAAGCGGGCGGGTCGGGCGCAGCCCGAGGTCCCTACCTATACCAGATCAAGCCTCGCACGTGCCTGATATCATATCAGAATCGTAGCTCAGCCGATCTTCTATCTGGCCGCTCGTGCCGACTCGATGTACGTTCCCCTCGTGCCCCCCGCGCTACAGGACAAAACGATCGTCGTCATCGGCGGGACCACCGGCCTGGGGCTGTCCGCCGCCCGCGCGATCGTCGCCGCGGGCGGGCGTGTCGTCGCCTTGGGCCGCAACGAGGACAGCGCCGCCGCCGCCCGCGATGTGCTCGGCGATGCGGGCCGCGTGCTTACGGGCGACGCCACCGAAGAGGGCACGGCCGAGCGCGCGATCGAGACCGCGATCGCGCAGTTCGGCGGATTCGACGGCCTTTACCACGTCGCGGGGGGGAGCGGCCGCCGCATGGGGGACGGCCCACTCGATGCGGCGACGCTTGAGGGTTGGGACTACACGCTTCGCCTGAACCTGACGTCGATGTTCCTCTCTAACCGGGCGGCGGTGCGGGCGTTCCTCAAGCGAGATCAAGGGGTGAAGCCGAAAGCGGCGGGGGGTGTGGTGCTGAACATGGGATCGGTTCTCGGGTGGTCGCCTTCGCCCGCGCACTTCTCGACGTTCGCATACACCGCCGCCAAATCCGCGATCGTGGGGATGACGAAACAGGCGGCCGCGCAGTACGCCGCCGCCAACGTCCGCTTCAACGTGATCGCCCCGGCCCTGGTCGAGACGCCCATGGCCAAGCGAGCGGCCGACGACGAGCAGATCCTCGCTTTCATCAAGACCAAGCAGCCGCTCGACGGCGGGCGGATCGGGCGCCCGGACGACCTCGACGCCGCCGCCGTCTTCCTCCTGTCCGACGCCAGCCGGTTCGTCACAGGCCAGGTCCTCGCGGTCGACGGCGGGTGGTGCGTGAGCGAGGGCCAGCGGGGGACCGGCGAATGAGCGACCCTGGCGGATTGGCAATCGGGCTAGACGTGGGCGTGACCAACGTCAAGGCGGCCGTCGTGGCGACCGACGGCGGCGTCGTCGCGCGCGAGCAGTTCGAGACGCGCTCGGAGTCGCCCGACTGGCCGGAACGCGTGGCGACGGGGCTGGCGGTCCTCGAGCAGCGCTTCGGCCGCGCGAGCGCGGTGGGCTTGGCCGCGCCCGGCGTGGCGCGCGCCGACGACCGGTCCATCCGCTGGATGCGCGGCCGGCTGGGCGAAGTCGAAGGGCTCGACTGGAGCGAGCGCCTGGGCCGCCCCGTGCCGGTGATCAACGACGCGCAGGCCGCCCTCCTGGGCGAGATGTGGCTCGGCGCCGCCAAGGGCACGACCAACGCGATCCTCCTGACACTCGGCACGGGCGTGGGCGGCGCCGCCGTCGTCGACGGCCGCCTCCTCCGCGGGTGGCTCGGGCGCGCCGGTCACCTCGGGCACATCTGCCTCGACGTCGACGGCGAGAAGGACATCGTCAACACACCCGGCTCCCTCGAGGCGATGATCGGCAATTACAACGTCGCCCGGCGCTCCGGCGGGCGGTTCGACACGACGCACGCGCTGATCGCCGCCGTCGGCGCGGGCGACGACGCCGCCCGACAGGTGTGGGCCAAGTCCATTCGCGCCCTCGCGTGCGGGATCGCGTCGCTCGTCAACGTGCTCGATCCGGAAGTCGTCATCGTCGGCGGCGGGATCGCCGCCGCCGGCGCGACGCTGTTCGATCCGCTCGCTGCCGAATTGAAAGACGTTTTCTGGCGGCTGGACGATGAACAAGTGCGCGTCGTGCCCGCCACGCTCGGCGAGTTCGCCGGTGCGTTCGGCGCGGCGCGAAACGCGATGCTCGTATCAGGCAGCGAAGCCGGAAAGGTGTCGTAAACCAATGCAGTCACCGGGTGAAGATTACCTGAACAAATGCGAGGGGCTATTGTCGGTCGTGCGCGAGCAGATGGCCGGCGTCCGCCGCGCCGCCGACTGGTTCGCCCAGACGATCCTCGCGGGCCGGATGGTGCACTGTTTCGGCTCCGGCCACTCGCGCATCCTGATCGAGGAGATGTGGCCCCGCTACGGCTCGTTCCCCGGATTCAACCCGATCGTCGAGCTCTCGCTCACGTTCCACAACCTCGTGGTAGGCGCCAACGGCCAGCGGCAGGCGATGTTCCTGGAGAACGTTTCGGGCCTGGCCGAGCGCATCCTGCGAAACTACGAACTGTCCGGCGTCGACAGCGCGTTCGTCGTCTCGTCCAGCGGGTGCAACCTCGTCCCGATCGAGATCGCCGAAGGGTTCCAGAAGGCCGGCATGAAGGTCGTCGCGATGATCTCGCGACAGCATTCCGAGGCGAGCGAGTCGAAGGACCGCCGGGGGAAGAAGCTCCAGGACTTCGCCGACCTCGTCCTCGACACGGGCGCGCCCGTCGGCGACGCGATGGTCCGCGTGCCGGGCTTGGACACACCGGTCGGCCCGGGAAGCACCGTGGGCGGGTGCATGATCGTCAACGCGATCAAATCGGAAGTGGCGGCGCGACTGACGGCCGCCGGAAAGCCGCCGAAGGTGCTCAGCGCGAGTGCGGTCGTCGGCAAGGCGCGGGCGATCGAGTTGTTCGAGGGGGCGTATGACGAGCACGCGCATCGGCTAGCGAAACTCTACGAGAACGTCGGGAAGACGTTGTGACTTGTCGGTGATCGCTCAGTGCATATCCGGATCCGCTTCTGCGTAGGAACCGGGCGAAGCCGCAAGCGGCATACACAACGAAGGTAACGCCATGAAAGAATCCCCCCTGCGTACGACGGTCATCGGCTCGTATCCCTTCCCGGGCTGGCTCGAGTTCGCCGCCGGCAACCTTGAGAAGTTCGGGCCCGCGGATCTAGCCGAAGTCCAGGACGACGCGACGACCGTCGCCGTCGCCGACCAGGTCGCCGCCGGCCTCGACTCGTTCACCGACGGCGAGCAGTCGCGCCTCGACTTCAACCTCTCGTTCTACGGGTACGTCGAGGGCATCGAGCTCGAGTCGGCTCCGCCCCGCCGGTTCGGCCCGCCCGCCCACGACCAGCGTGGCAAGCATAAGGTGACCGGCGAGCTTCGCGCCCCGCGCGGCCTGGGCGCCGTCGAGGAATTCAAACGCCTCCAAACCACAGCCGCGCGCCTCGGCGTCTCCGGCAAGACCCCCAAGGCCTCCGTCCCCGGCCCCTACACGCTCAGCGGCCGTTTGCTGCCCAACCAACAGTACAAGGACCGCTGGGCCCTCACCGAAGCGCTCCTGCCGCTGGTTCGCAAAGAGCTCGAAGACCTCGTGAAGGCCGGCTGCCGCGAGATCTGTGTCGATGAGCCGTCGATGTCGTGCTACGCCCACAAGGAAGACCCGCGCCGCTTCGTCGAGATCTTCAACCGCACGATCGAAGCGGTCGCCGGCAAGTGCCGCCTCGCGACCCACCTCTGCTTCGGCAACTACAAGGCCCGCGCCGTCGGCCCGCGGCAGTACGCGCCGCTATTCCCCGCGTTCCTCGACATGAAGGTGGACGAGATGCACCTGGAGATGGCGAGCCGGGAGTTCGCGGAGATCGAGGCGATCGGGCCGGTGGCGAAGAAGATGGACGTCGCGGTCGGGGTGATCGACGTGAAGTCGTACTACGTCGAAACCCCCGCCGACGTCGCCGACCGCGTCCGCCGTTGCCTCAAGCACGCCCCCGCCGACCGCTTAGTCTTCGCCCCCGACTGCGGGCTGAGTCAGACGGCGCGGTGGGCCGCGAAGCAGAAGCTGGTCAGCATGTGCGAGGGCGTGGCGATCGTGAAGCGGGAGATGAAGCTGTAGGACATTCACCAGGCACACTTCAGCGTGCGTAGCGATTCGCGAACGGCGCTCGATGCCTCGTGTAGCCGTCCCGCTTGCGGGGCGCGTCCAGCGGCGCTCCCTCGCGCCCGTCGACCACACAATGAAGAAGCCCTTCCGACAAGACGACTCCCTCCTCGCCGAGATCCACTCCACGTCGGCGGTCAATGACCCCACCGCCCGCCTGTGGTGGCTCGGCCAATCGGGCTTCCTCCTCCAATATCGCGCCCGCCACCTCGTCTTCGACCCCTACCTCTCGGATTCGCTCACGAGGAAGTACGCCGACACGGCCAAGCCTCACGTCCGCATCAGCGAGCGAGTCGTCGCCCCCGAGGCGCTCGATTTCGTCGACGTCGTCACGTCTACGCACAACCACACCGATCACCTGGACGCCGAGACGCTGGTACCGCTCATCCGGGCCAAACAGGGTCGACACGAGCGCCTGTTCGCGTGGTCGACTACCGATGGCATGACGCCACCGCTGATCCTGCCCGCCGCCAACGTCACGTTCGCGCAACAGCGTCTGTCCGGTTCCACGCCCGTCTACGAAGGCCTCTGCGCCTGGGAAACCTACGACGCCCGCCCCTTCGAGATCACCGCCGTCCCCGCCGCCCACGACCAGCTCACGCTGGACGACCTGGGCCGCAACGTCTACGTGGGCTTCGTCGTCAAAGCCGGTACGACGGTCATCTATCACTCCGGCGACACCGTCGTCTACGACGGCATGGCCGACGACCTTCGCCCCTTCAACATCGACGTCGCCCTCCTCCCAATTAACGGCAAGGTCGGCAACATGTCGGCGCGCGACGCCGCCCGCCTCGCCAAGGACATCGGCGCCAAGCTCGTCATCCCCTGTCACTACGACATGTTCGAGTTCAACACCGCCGACCCTGCCGACGAGTTCGTCCCCGAATGCGAGCACCTCGGCCAACCCTACCGCGTGCTTCAACAGGGCGAGCGCTGGTCGAGTGACGAACTCGCCACTTGACGGCCGCGCTCCCCGTCATCCTGAGCGCAGCGAAGGATCTAGCCTCGAACGAGAGCGGCGTCGGCATTCTCTTGCCGCGCGGTCCGCCAACGTCGAGCGGCGCTCGCAACCTCGAGGCAAGATCCTTCGGCGTACCTCAGGATGACGGGGATGACAGTCACCCCGCGATTTCCCTGATCCGCACGTCCCGAAACTTCACCCACCCCGCGTGCCCCTCCGCCCCGTACGTCTGGAACGCGATCACGCCCTCGTCCAGCCATCCCGCCGCCGGCTTTTCGTCCGTATAATCCGACACCTTCACGCCGTTCAGGTGCACCACGATGTGCCCGCCCTTCGCGTAGATCCGCAAACTGTTCCACTCGCGCGGCTTTCGCACCTCGTCCTTCTCGTCCCCCTTCGCGAGCCACTGGTCCGTGTAGATCCCGCCACAAAACTCCCCCGCCGCCCCGCGCCCGATGTTCACCTGATACCCCAGCCGCCCGCCCTTCCCCGGCACCTGCCGCAGGTAGACGCCCGAGTTGTACTTCCCGTGCTCGTCGATCATGAACTCCAGCTGCAGCTCAAAATCCTTGAACTTCGCCTCGGTCACCAGCGACCCCCCGCGCTTCGGATCCCCGTCCTGCCCCCCCACGATCACCCCCTCCTCCACCTTCCACACCGCCGAGCCCGTCGTCTTGAACCCGGCCAGATCCTTCCCGTTAAACAACGTCCGAAACCCCTCCTCACCCTTCGGCCCATCCGCCCCCAGACAAGCCACCGCCAACACGACCAGCGCGCAGTATCGGATCATGCCCCCTCATACTCATCACACCGGTGGGCGTTTCGCCCTCGCCTCAACTCCGAGCTCTGCGCCCTCTGCGTCTCCGCGTTGAACCCTCTCCCTCTCCGTGCTCTCCGTGGTTAATCTCCTCCCCATGCCAATCAAAGTCGCCGGGATCAACTTCGACCACTTCCACATGGGCGACCTCCTCCGCATGGCCGCCGCCCACCCCGACGTGCAGATCGTCGGCCTGTCGGACGAGAAGCCCGAGCGCATGGCCGAGGCCGCGCGCAAGTTCTCCGTCCCCGCCGAGCGCTGCTTCACCGACTACCGCCAGTGCCTCGAGACGACGAAGCTCGACCTGGTCATCCTCTGCCCCGCCACCGCTAACCACGGCGAGTGGACCGAGAAGGTCGCCCCGTTCGGCGTCCACATCCTGATGGAAAAGCCGTTCGCCGCCACTCTCGCCGAGGCCGACCGCATGATCGCCGCCATGGCGAAGACCGGCCGACAACTCGCCATCAACTGGCCCCTCGCCTGGTACCCCTCCCACCGCACCGCCAAGCGCCTCGTCGAGGAGGGCCACATCGGCGACCTCCTCCAGGTCCACTACTACGACGGCAACCGCGGCCCCCTCTATCACGGCGCCGACAAAGTCGAACGCACCCCCGCCGAGATCGACGCCGAGAAGCCCCACTCCTGGTTCTACAAGCGCGCCCACGGCGGCGGCTCCCTCCTCGACTACCTCGGCTACGGCACCACGCTCGGCACGTGGTTCATGAACGGTGAAGCACCGATCGACGTCACCGCCGTCGTCGACCGTCCCGCCGGCCTCGAGGTCGACGAACACTCGATCACCATCGCCCGCTACCGCCGCGGCCTCTCCAAGTTCGAAACCCGCTGGGGCACCCTCACCGACCCTTGGACCCTTCAGCCCCAACCCCGCTGCGGCTTCATCCTCGTCGGCACGGATGGCTCGATCAGCTCCTGGGACTACGACAAGACCGTCCGCCTGGCCACGCGCGCGAAACCGGAGGGCGAAGACGTTCCGGTCGATACGATCCAACCCCCACACCAGAACCCCATCCAGTACGTCGCTCACTGCATCCAAACCGGCGAACGCGTCCAGGGTCCGCTGAGCGTCGAAACGAGCAGAGTCGGTCAACTGATCGTGGACGCCGCCTGGCGCAGCGCGCAGGAAGGACGAACGGTGCCCCTGTAGGGTGGACGGGCTAGCCGCTTCAGCGGCTAGTGATACCCGAGAAAACGCCTTTCATCGCGGAGCCGACCACAATCGCGTCCTCTTCCTTCCCGAACACCAT
>DATHXE010000433.1:0-2679 GCA_035459845.1 Tepidisphaeraceae bacterium
TGTACTGCGCGTCGAGCACCTTCGGCCGGGCCGCCGGTTTCCAGTCGAGCCCGTCGTCGGACTGGAACAGCGTGATGCCGCCCGCCGCCCCGGTGAACCGGCCCACGACGTCGCGCGCGACCGCGTAGTAGCGATTCCCGTGCGACTTGCTGAACCAGATGAACGGGTCTTCGGCGAGCATCCACTCCTTCGCCGCGTCGGCGCCCTCGACCTCGAAGATCCGCCCGGGCTTCTTCACGTACGGCCCCTCGGGCCTGTCCGCCAGCGCGGCGCCGTACCTCACCCGGCCGCCCATCGGCTTGCCCGGCGCGGTCTCGACCGCCTTGTAGATCAGCAGGACGCCGCCGCCCGGTCGCACGGCCGCCGCGGGGTTGGTCACGCACAGCGAGTCGAACGCGCCGGCGTCCGGGCTGACGTCGACGATCGGCTTGTCGAACCGCGTCCACGGCCCTTCGGGCTTGTCCGCCACCGCGACGCCGACCCGCTGGTTGTTGCGGTGCATCGGGTACGACTGCCCGTCGCCCGTGTTCCCCATGTAGAACAGGTAGAACTTCCCGCCGGCCTGGAGCACGTTGGGGTTGTGCGCGGTCGTCCCGTCCCAGAACTCGCGGCCGCGCGGCGGCAAGGCGACGTTGACGTGCGTGTACGGGCCGAGTGGCCCGTCGGCGACCGCGTACGCGACCTCGGACCACAGGGCCCAGGCCGGCGCGAAGCCCTTCTCGACCGGCCACCGCGAGTAATAGAGGTGGTACCGCCCGTCGGCCCCGCGCGTCGGGGCGCCGCACCAGACGAAGTATCCGTCGACGGCAAACCGGGCTTGCGCCGGCAGAGGTTGCACCATCGCGCCCAGGTCAAGGTCGGCCACCCCCGCGCGCGCGGTCGCGAGAACGAGGAGGCCGGCGGCCAGCAACCGTCGAATCGTCGTCATCGTTCACACCGTGTCCTTCAAATCCGATCAGTACCGATTTCCGTAGATCAGCACGTCGGGCAGCCGATCGACTTCCTCAACAAACACTTCCGGACGATCCGCAGCGCGCTCCCAGAGCAGCGTGCTACCGACGTGCTTCCCCGCGCGCCGTTCCCCGCCCAGCGACACCTCGGCGGCGCCCTGCCCGGTCACCAGCGCCGCGCCCCCGTCCCTGTGCGCCGCCGACAGCAACGACGGCTTGCCCGGATCCAGTTCGGCGATCACCTCATACTCTCCAAGCTTCAACCGAACTCGCCCCGTGCCCTCCGCATCCGGTTTGACCGGCACATCACCGAGTTTCTTCCCCGGCGACACCTCGATCACCGTGAAGAAGCGCGTCGCGGTCTGCTTCTCGCGCGTGGCGATCGAGACGTGCCAGTTCGGCGGGTTCTTCCCGCCGCGCTTGTTCTCCTCGTCGACCGCCGGCGCGAAGAATTGATCGGTCACGCTGCCGACGACGGGATGGTTCGAGAACAGTCGAGCGGAGCCGGCGGCGTGGTCGTTGGTGCCGACGAACCAATCGTTGCCGAGTTGTTTCACCGGCGTCAGCGAGTGGAGCATGAACGTCCACGTGATCGGGCGGTCCGCCTCGAGTTCGTCATAGACCAACACGTGGCTCGGCCTCAGCAGGGCCACGTGCCGGCGGAAGCGGGTCACGCCCGGCTTGCCGAAGCCGTTTTCGCGCGTGATCGGGACGCCCAGAGCGGTCTTGCCGGGCTCCAGCGGCTGGTCCGGGTCCTTGACGCCGTACTTGGGAAACATGCCGTTGTACGCGTGCGACGCGTACCCGAGCACATAGCTAATTTGCGAGCCGGTCGCGAACCGCGGCAGCCACCCGTAGGCCCCGAGGTCGAACCCCTGCATGCACCCGTCGGCCAGGATCGTGTTGTGCGCGCGGGAGGCCTTGTAGCTCAGCGCGTCGTGAGCCTGCCCGCCGTTGTAGTACCCGGTGCGCCAGAAGAGCGGCTGGCCGCCGTAGGCGACGCAGAACGCGTTCTGGGACGGGTGCAGGTGCTGGAAGGAGCCGTTGGGCGCGGAACTAAAGTTGACCATCAGGTTCCGCGCGGGGTCGACGATGTCGCCGTGCATCGCGGCCATGCCGACGTCGCGGAACGCCGCCGCCGACTGTGCCGGCGGGCGCGCGGCCGACAGGTCCGGCGCCTTGAACGCGCGCCACGCGAGCAGCAGGTCCATCGCTCGGTAGCCCTTGACGACGTCGCTGCTGAAACTGCCCGGGTCGCGCCGGCCCAGCGCCCTGAGCCGCCACAGGTTGGCCGGGGCGTCCGGGCGCATGTACGCCAGGAGCTCGGTCAGGTACGGCACGGTCGGCCCGCCGTCGCCCCCGTCGCTGTACGGCGCGCCGGGGTTCCCGACGACGTTCACGTAGGACATGTACGCCGGGAAATTCGCGTACCACCGCTTGTACTGAAAATAGTTGTACCCGGTGATCCGGTAGAGCATCCAGTTGACGTGCGTGATCGGCTCGTCGTGGACGGCGAGGTAGCCGTTGCCGTCCATCGACCCGCCGTCGGTCCGGCTGAGCGCGGGCGCGCGGTACAGCCACAGCTCGTACGCGTAGCGGAACCAGTCGTCGAACTCGGGACGGTCCCGGCACAGCACGGCCGTGCCGACCAGGAGGTTCTTGATGTCGCCCTGCCAATCGTGCTGGTTGAAGTGCGCGTGCTCGAGCCCGTCGTGCAGGTGCGGGTGGC
>DATHXE010000434.1:0-3235 GCA_035459845.1 Tepidisphaeraceae bacterium
CGATCGAGCTGATCGGCGACAGCTTGCGGATGCGCTTGGCCTCGACCGGCTGGGCGGCGAGCTCCTGCCCGCGGCGGCTGGGGGCTTCCAGGATGCGGTAGCCGGGGACGGGGTCGGGCAGCTCGTCGAGGTCGCCGAGCAGGCGCTGCACGCCGGTGTCGAGGAGCTCTTCGCCCGCGCCGTCGATGCCGCCCTTGGCGTAGACCAGGCCGGGGATGCCATCGAGCGCGCCCGAATCGCGGGCGCGGAGGAAGACGCTGCGCATCGACTCGCCGGGGGCGCGCAGGTCCAGCAGCACTTCGAGCATCGACAGCAACACGAACTCTTCGCCCGTGACGGCGACGTCGGCGCTGTTCGGGTCGTTCGGGTCGGCGCTGAAGAGGTCGAACGGCTGGTACACCGCGTGCGGCCCGCCGGCGATGATGAGCGGGCGGTGGGCCGGGTCGATCCGGCGGGCGTCGCGGATCAGCTCCATGCACTGGTCGGAGTGCAGGCCCATGCTGCTGACCATGAACAAGTCGGGCACGCGGCCGTCGAGCTTCATCCTGGACGGGGCGAAGCGCCGGTTCCACTGCTGGAGGACGATGCGCGTCTTGTCGAACCCGGCGGCGACCATGGCCGACCCGATCGAGCGGACGCCCGCCGGGGCCATGCGGGTGTCGGCGAAGATGAACGGGAGCATGCGCGTGCGGTGGTCGAACGCGCAGGCGATGACGGTGACCAGGTCGTGCCGGGCGGCGACGCCGCGGAGCCGCGCGCGGAGGGCCGTCAACTCTCCGGGCTTGAGGAGTTCGTCGCCGCGGCTGCGTCGGGGGAGTTCCATGCGCGAGAGTCTCCTGGGGGGGGCGGCGCGCGCGGCGGCGCGCGCAAGGTCGGTCCTCGCCGGCGGGCGAGCCGTTTCATCCTACCGGGCGGGGAGTGGGGTGCAACGCGGGCAGGGGGGGGAAATGGCCAAGCGGGCGGGACAATAGGGCGGCCGGAGGCTCTTCAATTCGCCACAGAGACGCAGAGCCACAGAGAGGAACAACAATGCGATGCTCACAGATGAGCACAGATGAATTGATGAATTGTTTTCCCATCTGGGACAATCTGTGTAGATCGGCGGGCTGATCCGCTTTGCCTCTTCACTCTGTGCCCCGATGACGCTGCGGCGAATTCCACACCCGCGATGGGGGCCGCGTCGTGAGCAAACTCACGGTTTTCCGGCTGTGCAAAGGATCTCAGGGGGCGGGGGAATAATCTCACGCGGGCGGGCGCGGGCGGTTCGTAGCATCTGGTGTCGCCCGTCACGTCGCAGGCTTGTTCACCAGGAGTGGTACCATGAAGTTCGTGTGCCCGTCGCGCCTCGCCCGTCGTTGCCGTCGTCAGTCCGTCGCCCACGGGTTCACGCTCGTCGAGTTGCTCGTGGTCATCGGCATCATCGCGCTGCTGATCTCGATCCTGCTCCCGGCGCTGAACAAGGCTCGCAAGCAGGCGAAGCAGACGCAGTGCTTGTCGAACCTGCGGTCGATCGGACAGTCGGCGCTGATGTACTCCAACGACAACAAGGGCGCGATCCTCCCGACGATCATCTGGGGCGGCGGGGGGAAGGACGACAGCTGGGCGATCCTGCTGGTGACGACCGGGTATTTGCCCGACCCGCAGGTCGAGCCGGTGATGGGGTCGGCGGGGACCAAGGGCGTGCTCGTCTGCCCGGAGGTGACGGACCTGCTGGTGACGAGCAACATCAGCGGGCTGCCGGCGGACCCGAACGCGGTCGACGGGTTCGAGCGGCGGCAGTCGTACCACCTCAAGCCCGGACTGTGCGTCGACTACGGGTACGGGATCAACGGGTCGACGTTCCTCCCGTCCAACGGCGGGAGCGCGGCGGCCTACACGCTGGCGTCGGGGTCGATCTCGTTCGACGCGGGGGTGGCGAGCGCGCCGCTGAAGAAGCTGGCGGTGATCCGCCGCCCGGCCGAGTTCGTGTTCATGTTCGACGGGGTCGCGTGGAACCCGCAGAACAACCCCAAGCGGATCTCGGGCGGGCGGCACGGGAGCTTCAGGCCCGATCGGCCGTTCGACACGGGGATCACGAACGTCCTGTTCCTCGACGGGCACGTCGCCCCGGCCGACCGCAACGGCCTGCCGCTGGACGCCGCGCAAATCACGGGGACGTCGGCGCAGATGCGCAACCCGAACTATTTGTTCAGCACGAACCAGGTGAATTGAGGTCGGGAACGGAGGTCAGGAAGGCAAGGGGACAAGGGGAAAGTTTGGCGCGCCGCCGCCGCCGTCCATGCGACCCCCGATCCGGCCCGGCCCCATAACACCGCCGTCCCTCGGCTGTCGCGCCGCGCACCCGCGCCCCCGGCCCCCGCGAGATTGCGCCCGAACGGTCCGTCAGCACTTCCGAACGGTCCGTCGGAGACGGAGAGTTCGCACGCCCGCCGCGGGCCTGGCGCCGCCGCGGCCGACTCCGTCGCGAGCGCCGGGTCGCCGCGAACCTCTGCCCGGCCTGCGGGTACGACTGCCGCGCCACGCCGGGGCGCTGCCCGGAGTGCGGGTGGACGGGGGCGGGGGCGAAGCCGGCGGCGGGATAGGGGGTGGCCCGTGGTACACTCGGCCGCATGGCACGGCGGCGGGCGTGGGCACGACGAGTTGGGCGGTGGACGCTGAACGCGGCGACGGTCGGGTCTGCCGTGCTGTGCGTGGCGGCGGGGGTGTTGTGGGCGCGGAGCTACTGGATGACGGACCACGTCATGCTCCGATCGCCCGATCCTGCGCAGTGGACACTCACGGCGTACGCCGCCACGGCGTCGCACGGGAGCTTCTTCGTCCGGCGGACACAGTCGTGGGGGCTGGACGAGCCCCTCTGGCGGGCCGTGCACGGCGGGTGGACGCACTCGACCGAGCCCGCGTTGCCCGGCCGGGCCGAGCGGGCTTTCGGCATCACGTCCAGTTGACCGGGTAACGAGAGTCGGGTGCGCGCCGGGTTCGGATACCTTCGATCGCCCGCCCCGTCGGAACCTCGGGGGCGGACCGGGACGCGCACCGTGGGCCTCCTCGTCCCTCACTGGGCGCCGCTCGCGTCGCTCGCGAACCTCCCGGCGGTCCGGGGCTGGCGCTGGCACCGTCGGCGTCAGCGCGCCCGCCGGATTGCGCTCGCCGGCTGCTGCCCGGCGTGCCGCTACGACCTCCGCGCCACGCCGGGGCGCTGCCCGGAGTGCGGGTGGACGGGGGCGGGGGCGAAGCC
>DATHXE010000435.1:0-9892 GCA_035459845.1 Tepidisphaeraceae bacterium
TTCGCCGCCAGTTCCTCGTACGTCCGCGTCACCCGCGAGTCGGGCGACATCGCGTAGAACCGGAACCCCTTCTCCAGCGACTCGGCGACCATCGTGTCGATCTCCGGCACCTGCGCCGCGGCGATCTCCTCGTCCCCGACCACCACGATCACCCGCGGACTGCCGGCCCCCGTCGACCACCGGCTGACCTTCAGCGCGTCGCGGATCCCGTCGGCGACCAGTTCCTCCCCGCCCCCCTGCACCTTCGCCTGCGCGAGCGTCTGCCGGAGCACCGCCAGGTCGCCGGTCAGCGGGATCGACTTGACCCCGAACTTCCCGCCCTTGCAGTCGAAGAACGTCAGCCCGATCCGCGGCTCCCGGGCGATCACGCCCAGCGCCCCCAGGACCGACCCGACCTCGTCCGTCAGCCACTTCAGCGCCGACCCCATCGACCCGCTCACGTCGATCGCGAACGTCACGTCGAACGACTTGATGTCCGGCCGGCGGACCTCGAGCTCCTTCCGCCACCGCTTGTCGTACGGGTCCACCTCGTCCAGCCCCATCGGCGGCGCCAGCATCCCCGGCTCGACGTCGCGCCACGGCTCGGTCCCCGCCATCGTCGTCTTCACCTTCCAGCCCCACTTCTCGGCCGCCCACCACTTCACGTACGCCGCCTGCCCGTCGTCCGGCCGGACCGCGCACCCCGCGTGCTCCAGCACGTACGCCACCCGCAGCCCCTCGGCCGGCAACTTCAGCCGCCGCATCAGATCGTCCACCGCGTCCGCCGCCCGCCACTCGACCAGCGCCTTGCCCAGTTCCTCCAGCACCCGCAGGTCGCCGTCCGTGCAGTTCGCCGTCGACGCGAACAACTGCGTGAACGCCAGCCGCGCCTGCGGGTTGGGCAGCGACGACCGCAGCAGCTGCGCCACCCCGACGCGCAGCTCGCCCTTGAACGACCCCTTGGCGGCCAGGTCCCACGCCCCGTGCACCCACTTCGACGCCTGCTCCGCGTCGAGCATCGACGCCCGCGACCGCAGCGCCTCCCACGCCAGCACCCGGACGACCGGGTTGGTGTCCTTCCGCATCACCTCGATCAGCGTCTTGGTCACCGACTCGGTCGGGAACCGCGCGATGCTGATCACCGCCAGCCCGCGCGTGACCCAGTCCGAGCTCTTGAAGAACCGCGCGTACTCGTCATGAATGAACGCGAGGAACTTGTCCCGCATAGCCGCGCGCTGCTCGGGCGTCTGGACCGGGCGCGACGTGGGGGCCGTTGTCGGCGCGGTGGTGGGCGCGGGCGTGACCGGGGGCACCGGGTCGGCCGCGGTCGCGCGCCCCGCGAGGGTCCCGACGACACACGACCATGCGACCGCCCCACCAGCCAGCCGCCGACGTCGCGCCCGATGAATGCCGCTTCGCATGTAACCTTCCCGCGTGGCCTCACCCCTTGATGCCCGGTTCTGAGTGCGTCACATCTTACGCGATGGCCAGCGCAATCCCAGCAAAAAAGGAGGGGTCGATCCGCGCCCACAATCGGGCCGCCCCGTTTCCTCCCGCGGCAGGACGCGTCGGGGCCGCGCGAAACTTGCTAGAGGCCGCCCCGGACCGTAATCCGGGCCACCGTGATCGACGCCGGCGCAACGGTCACGCGAAACGGCGCGGCGAGCGTCACGCGCTCCTGCCTCGGGACGAGCTCGGCCGGGGCGTCGAACGTATTGTGCGCGTGCAGATCTTCGTGCGCCAGGACCGCCACCTCTGCCTCGCACGCCGACCGGCCCGCCAACCCGCCTAACTCCACCTCCACCGGATGCCGCGCGTGACAGTTCGTCAGCGACAGGGTGAGCACCCCCTGCCGCACCGACGCCGACCCCGCCACCGCCGGGATCTGCCGCTTTTCCCCCTCCGCCACGAACGACACCGTCGGCGACTCCACTTCCATCGGCACCCCCTGGGCCCCCTGGTGATGCTTGTACATCTCGAACACGTGATACGTCGGCGTCAGCACCAGTTTGTCCCGCTCGGTCAGGAACAGCGCCTGCAGCACGTTCGCCGCCTGTGCGATGTTCGCCATCTGCACGATGTCCGCGCGCCGGTTGAGCGTGTCGAGCGTGATCGCCGCCACCAGCGCGTCCCGCACCGTGTTCTGCTGCCACAGCTGACTGGTCCCCGGCGTCGGTGGGTGCCACGTGCCCCACTCGTCCAAGATCAGATCGATCCGCCGCTCCGGGTCGAACTCGTCCATCGCCGCCCGCTGGTCGGTCAGCAGTTGATCCACCCCCGCCGCCCGGTGCAGCAACTCGTACCACTGGTCGACCGAATACTCCGTCGCCGTGCCGGCCGTGCCGCAGTAATAGTGCGCCCCCAGCGCGTGGATCCGGCAATTGAACCGCTTGTCCGCCGTGCGGAGCTTCTTCAGAAACGCCCGCGTCCATTCCGGCTTGTTCCCGTCCGGCCCGCACGCCACCAGGTACAACGGCGTCCCCCCGAAGTCGCGCAAGTAGGTCGCGTACCGCCGATACTCCTTCGCATAATCGCCCGGGCAGAAATTCCCCCCGCACCCCCACGCCTCGTTCCCCACGCCCCAGTACTCCACGCCGAACGGGATCGGCGACCCGTTCCGCGCCCGCAGCTTCGCCAGCGTCGACGCTTGATCGAAATTGCAATACTCCACCCAGTCCCGCATTTCCGCGACCGTCCCCGACCCCAAGTTTCCCGCCAAATACGGCTCGGCCCCGATCAGCCGGCAGAAGTTGATGAACTCGTGCGTCCCGAACGCATTCCGCTCCAGCGAATTCCCCCACCACGCGTTCACCGTCGTCGGCCGCCCATCGCGCGGCCCCACCCCGTCACGCCAGTGGTAGTCATCCGCAAAGCACCCCCCCGGCCACCGCACCACCGGGGGGGCGATCCTTCGAAATGCCTCGATCAGATCCGACCGCAGCCCCCCGATGTTCGGGATCCGCGAATCCTCCCCCACCCACACCCCGCCGTTCACGCACGTCCCCAAATGCTCCGTGAAATGCCCGTACAAATTGCGATTGATGACCGGACCGGGACGATCGAGGTGCAGGGTGACGCGGGCTGCCATGCGAAAGTGAAAGACGCCTCGAAAACCCCTTTTAGCCGCTCCGCTTGCGGAGCGCGTCCGACGGCTCCCGATGCCGTGGAACTGCGGACAGGAGAATACGCCTCCCCTGCCCTCGCGCGAGCGCGCAATCCATTGCCCGGCTCCGCCCCGGGAGGGCGAGGCTCCGTCCGAGCCGCGGGGGCACCCCGCGCAATCGCGAACGGCTCGGACAAAGCCTCTCCTTCCCCGCATCGACTACCCATCTAACCCCTCACACCGTCGGCGCCGCCGCCACCGGCGCGCGCGGCGCCGGCGTCCACGTGATCCGCGGCGCCAGCGTCATCGCGATCACGAACAGCACCACCGCCGTCGCCGTCAGCAGCAGCCCCTGCAAGTGCGGCGTGGTCGCGGCCACCAGCGTCACCGCCAGTGTCGCCACCGCCGGCAGCAGCACGCCGACCACCGTGTGTCGGAACCCGACGATCGTCAGCGCCCGCACCGTGATGACGGCCAACACCAGTCCGGCGGACGCGAAGATCGCCCAGTTCAGCGACACGAACTCCTGCGCGAAGTACATCAGCGGGTACGCGCCGGTGAACGCGCCCAGCACCAGGATCAGCATCCACCGGTCGAACCGCCCCAGCTTGTGGGCGTGGGCGTACAGCCCGACGATCAGCCCGAACGCCACGACCGAGATCGGCCCGAGCCAGCGCAGCTCGCCCAGGCGGTCCAGCGGCGCGATCCCGAGCACGTCCAGCGCGATCGGCCGGCCGAACATCAGCCGCTTGTAGTCCCACGTGTAGACCGTCTTGCCCGCCGACCGCGCCAGCGCCGTCGGCTGGAGCGACAACTCCAGCATCCGCACGTCCGACCCGTTCGCCGTCAGCTCCAGCTTGAACGCGTCGAGGATGCGCCCCGGCGGCGTCTGCAGCTCGTACAACCCCTTGCCCATCGCCGAGTACGTGACGCGCACCGGCGACGGCGTCGCCGGGAGCTTGCCCGTCCACACCAGCATGGCCTCGCGGATCATCACCGCGTCGCTCGGCTCGCCGTTGACCGTCACGGTCAGGTCCGCGAGCGAGATGATCTGCGGCGGGAGCGGCAGGCGAATCTCAACGTTCGCCACCGGATCCGCGGTCGCGCCAACCGGCGCGGCCGCCTCGATCTCCGCCGAAAACTTCGCCTCGTAAATCGACTCGGGTTCGGCCGTCCCCACCGACAGCCGCGGCGTCAGATCCACCTTCGCCGAGAACGACTTCACCGCCGCCAGCGGAATCGTCGGCACGGGGATGCCGCCCTGCCCTTGTCCCTGGGCGGGCTGCTGATAATACCCCGCGTCCCCCGCGACGGGCTGCCGCGACGCCTCGCGCGCCATCTGGCTCATCGCCGCGTGTTTCCGCGCCGAGCTCAGCGCCGGCAACAACAGGCTGATCACCGCCACCAACACCGCGACCACAACGAGCAGCTCGATCAACGTAAACGCACGGCGGGCGCGAGCAACCATGGCAGCCTCCTGATTCCGGTTGACGGAGAATCGTTCGGTATGTCCACCGAATTGGACGACCGCCACCCCCCGAAGTTGCCACACCACGTGCACGACCAAGGCGCAGAATGCTCGCCGTAGAGACGCAGAGGTCGCGGAGCTTGCGCAGAGCAGACAAGGTTTCCAGAAGCTCTCAATCGACGCCGCGCCCCCTCCCCATCTCCTCTCTGCGCCCCCTCCGCGCCCTCTGCGTCTCTGCGGTGAATCTTCTAGACCTCAATAATCCCGGATCGACCCATCCGGCGATTTCGCCGCGTTCCACTTGAACCCCTTCTTGGTCTTGTTCGCCTCCTCCACCGCCGCCAGGTCGATCTCCACCCCCAGCCCCGGCCCCTCGGGCAGTGACGCGTTGCCGTCCTTGTCGACCGTCCACGTCTTCCGCGCCACGCCCGCCGGCATGATGTGACCGTCCAGGTACGCCTCGTGGATCAGGAAATTCGGGATCGACGCCGCCGCGTGCAGCGACGCCGTCAGCCCCAACTCCGACATCGTGCAGTGCGGCGCGATCGGCACCGTGTACGCCTCCGCCAGCGTCGCGATCTTCCGCACCTGCGAGATCCCGCCCGTCTGCCCGCAGTCCGGCTGGAGGATGTCGATGCACCGCTCGTGCAAATACGGGATCACGCCCCAGATCGTCCGGTCGCGCTCCCCGCACGCCAGCGGCACGCTCACCGCCGCCTTGATCCGCTTGAACACCTCGATGTTCCCCGGCACCGCCGGCTCCTCGATGAACAGCAGATCGTGCGCCCTCACCGCGTTGGCGAACTGGATCAGCACCGGCGGCGGCAGCGACGAGTGCGCATCGAACATCACCGCCCCGTCCGGCCCCACCCGCTCGCGCACCTTCTGAACCTCGGCCACGAACTTTTCCACGACCTTCGGCGACCCGCTCCAATCCACGTGCCCGCCCGGCCCGATCTTGTACGCCTTGGCGCTGGGGTACAGCCGCACCTTCTCCCGGCACGGCCCCCCGAGCAGCCGGTATACCGGCACGCCGTGCAGCTTGCCGGCGATGTCCCACAGCGCCATGTCGAACGCCGACAGCACCCCCGTCTCGAACGACCCGCCGCGCATGTTCCGGTTCGCCCGGAACACCTTCTGCCAGAGATATTCGATCCGCGTCGGGTTCTCCCCGTCGAGCAGTTCGTACTGCGACCGCGCCAGCGCCGCCGCCACGTCCGGCTCCAGGCCCGTGATCTCCCCCCAGCCGGAAATCTTGTGGGACGTGTCGATCCGCACGTACACCTTCCCCCCGGCGCGCGTCGCCAGCAGCCCGGTGATCTTGATCGAGCTGGCCCGATCCTCCACCGGCTTCGACGGCGCGGCGACGTCCTCCGCGAGCGCCCGCCCCGCCGCCACAGAAGCGGCCACCGCAACCGAACTCGAAAACAGCGCCCGACGTGAAAGCGGCATCATGCCCGGTTGTACCGCGGACGCGCCGAATCGTGCGAACCCCTATGTGTATGTCGTCCTTAGCATTTCCCGTTTAGCCGCGACCCGAAGGGCAAGCGCAGCGCCGCCCGAAGGGGAGCGCGGGTACGCCGCCACGCGTCACGTCGTCGATTGACCCTGCGGCGCCCGGACCGTCTCACCCTCAACGCGCTCCACGGCAATCTCCGCGGGCACGTCTGCGGGTGCCTCCCCAGGCGCCTCGACCGGCGCCGCCCCCGTCGCGACCGGCGCCTCCGCCGGTTGCTCGACCACGGTAACTTCCTTCGCCGCCAACTCGTGAATCACTACCTCGAACGCCCCCAGCGTCACCGTCTCTCCCAGCGCGCGCCCCGTCAGCCGGTCCGTCCCCCCCTCCGGCAACCGGATCTCCTGCTCCGCCTGCGACAGATTCACGAGCCCGTACGCCGCGATCGACGTGTCCGGGTTCATCCGCGGGAATACCGCCACGTGCCCGCTCCCTTCCGCCAGCGGCAACACGCCCGCCGTCTCGCAAAGTCGCCGGACCAGTGCCATGTACGCCCCCTCGTCCGCCACTCGACATCCCATCGTAATGACGGTCCCCTGCCCGACCTTGTGAATCAGTGCCGCCGCGTGCCCGGCCCCGTACCCGCCGTGGTATCGCGCGATCACCTGCGCCGTCGTCGGATCGAACGCCTCGCACAACCCCGTCGGGTGCGTCTTCATGCCCTCGCCGTCGCCTTCGAACGCGACCGTCACCTCGTGCTCGACACCTTGCGTCGGAAAGCGCACCGCGCTCGTTCCGCCAATCAACTCTTCCATCCCGCCGAACGCATGATCGGTGAACGCCGTGTAATCCGTCCCGCGCGTCGCCGTCAGCGGCCCGATGAGCAGACACCCGCCCTCTTCCACCCACTCCTTCAATCGCTCCAGCGTCTGCTTGTGCAAGATCGGCACCAGCGGCATGACCACCACGTGGTACGGGCAGTAATCCGCCGTCTGGTCGATCACGTCGCGCCAGTAGTGCGCCCGCCCGATCGGCAGGTAAAACTCGTCCCGCCAGATCGTCTCGTAGTCGAACCCCTCCTCCGCCGGGTCCGCCGAGAACGCCCACGCCGACTCGTTCGACACGATCACGCCCACCCGCGCCTCGACCGGCGGATGATCCACCAGCCACTTCCCGTGCTCCGCGAACGCCTTGGCCAGGTCGCCGAACGCGTCCCGCGCCGGCGCCCACCGCCCGGTCGCCGTCACCAGCGATCCGTCGTTCACGCCCGGCCCCGCCCAGTGCTGGCGGAAGTTCCCGAACAACACCATCTCCCCGCCCGACAATACGGACATCCACGCGAACGCCTTCGCCCCCGCCGGCGTCCGGTGATCGTTCCGCAGTTTGCCCGAACCCGTCCCCGCCCCGTGTCCCGCGACCGAGTGCGTCCCCGCGGACCACGACGGGGACGCTTCGAGCAGCCAGAACGTCTGCCCCGGCTTCTCCGCGCGCATCCGGTCGAAGTGCATGACGGACGCCGGGTAGTCCGCGGCGTCCGGGTACAGCGCGGCGGTCGACCGGTCCAGCAGGTGATTCAGGCGAAACCAGTTCAGGCTCCAGCCCGGCGTCATCGCCGCGACGATCGGCAAATCGAACCCGTTGCGGATCGGCTCGACCTGGCTCTGCACGTACGTCGACCACTGGTCGTTGATGAACCGCTGGAACGCGATCATCAGCGACGGGTTCAGCCTGTGCTCGGGCGGGACCGGGCCGCCGCCCAGCGCGACCGGCGGCACCGGCACCGCGTCGAAGTACTCGAACGTCTGACCGCGGTACCCCGTCCCCCAGCCGCGATTCACGAGGTCGATCGACCCGAACCGCTCGTGCAGCCACGCGTGGAACGCGCGCCGGCTCTCGGCCCCGTGGTCCGCCCCGCCCAGGTCGCGGTCGATCTGCCAGGCGATGATCGACTCGTGCCCCCGGAACGCGTGCACCATCTGGTCGACCACGCGCGTGCAGAACTCACGGTACCGTGATGAGACGGGAGACGCGACGCGCCCGCCCGCGTACGGCGACCGGCGGCCGTCGCCGCGCGTCGTCACGATCTCGGGGTACCGCATCATCATCCACAGCGGCGGGGCGGCCGTGGGCGTGCAGCAGATGACGGAAATCCCGCTCGCCTTCAGCAGGTCGAGCACCCGGGTCGCCCAGTCGAACTCGAACTCCCACTCGCGCGGCTCGAACTTCGCCCACGCGTACTCGAACAGCCGCACGCACGTGACGCCCAGTTCCTTCATGCGCGCGACGTCCGCCTCCCATTGGTCCTCGGGCCAGAGTTCGGGATACCAGGCGGCGCCGATGTGAATGGGGGTCGACATTGCGGATTCGGGATCGGACGGGGCTCACCGCGCGGGCGCAGAGTTCGCAGTGCGCCCGTCGCGGGTCGCGTAAGGTACGCGGAACCCGGAGGCGCGTAAACGTACGGAGCGGCACGCGACGGCTCGCGCCGCCGGGCACGTCAACGCCCTTCGGACGATCGCCGACTCATTCGCCTTGCATCGTCCCGACCTCCGCCCACGCGCCCGCCTCCCCCCACCGCGATTCCTCGTACACTTTCGTGCGATCGACGGCCAGGCGACCGGCCGCGTCGCGCGACACGCCGAACCGGACCAGCGGCTGCACCGCCGGCCCGGACAGGACCTGCCCGCGCGCCGAGAACCGGCTCCCGTGGCACTCGCACACGTACTCCGCCCCCTTGCCCTCGAGGTCGCACGCGCGGTGACTGCACACCGCCGAGACGACGTACACCCGATTCCCCTCTCGAACGACGAAAAACCCGCCCGACCGGGCCCACCGCCCGTCCACGCCGGCCCGGATCCCGTCCGCGGGACCGAGGTCGTACGCGGTCGCCCCCTTCCACTCCGTACTCGAGTTCTGGGCGCCGCCGCCGCCGCCGCCGCCGCCGCCCGCGCACCCGCACAACCCCGCGCCGAGCGTCGCGCCGGCCCCGATCACGAATCGCCGCCGGTTCATCTGCGCCATGGAAGTCCTCCTCGACCCGCTGAAATGAGAGACGCGGCGCGCGCCGGTCGGGGGCGCGCGCCGCGTCGTCTATAACCGCTCCGGTCACCCGCCCCAAGTTCGATCGATCAGAACTCGATCCCGGTGATCACCCGCACCGCGAAGTCCGGCTCGTCGTCGTGGTCCGACAACTGGAACATCGGCGTCACCGTCACCCACCAGTTCGTCTTGGGCCCGAACACCGACCCGATGTTGTAGTGGACGTTGGGCCCGGCGTAGACCTCGGTCTTCTCGTAGTGGCTCCAGTCCTCGTACACCGACTCGACCACCAATTCGGCGCCCACGCGGAGCTTCGGGCTCAGCGCGTACGACACGCCGAACGCGTGCTCGAGCACGCCTTCGACGTGGGTCTCCCCGCCCTCGTGCTCGACCTCGGTCTCGACGATCAGGTTGTACGCCAGCACCCACGGGCCGATGTCCTTCTGGATGATCAGCTTCTGCTCGAACGCGAATTCCCGGCAGGTTTCGCCGATGCTCACCTCGCAGTAGAGCGCGATCCCGACGAAGTCGGTCGGCTTGGTGAGGTAGTAGATCGCCTCGACGCTCACGCCGTCGTACCGCGTCCCCTTGCGGGAATCGGAATCCTCGTAGCTCCAGTTGGGCAGGTAGATCGCCAGGTCGAAGTTGTCGGCCAGACCCATCTCCAGTTCCTCGCGGAACTCGAACCGGTCGTAGCCGGGTTCTTCCTTTTTGTGGTGCTTCCAGGTCGCCCACTGTTCGAATTCGGCACTGCCCTTGCCGACCGCATACCCGTCGGTCACGAAGGTGAACGGGCGGGGGTCGGCCGCGGCCGACTGAGCAATTGAGGCAGTGAGCGCCAAGGCCA
>DATHXE010000436.1:0-10286 GCA_035459845.1 Tepidisphaeraceae bacterium
GCGCGCGTCGTGTTTTTCCCGGGATGCGTGGGTTCGGTGATGTTCGCGGATGCGAACCGTAAGGCAGTCGACCTCCTCGCCGCCGTCGGGTGCGAGGTCATCGTCCCCCGTACCCTCGCCTGCTGCGGCGCCATCCACCACCACAACGGGGCCTGGGAATCCGCCCGCGCCATGGCCCGCAGGAACATCGACGCCGTCCCGCCCGACGTCGACTTCGTCACCAACACCATCGCCGGCTGCGGCGCCTTGCTCCACGACTACGACCACCTCCTCCGCGACGACCCCGCCTACGCCGACCGCGCCACCGCCTTCGCCAAAAAGGTCCGCGACGTCAGCCAACTCCTGATCGACCTCGGCCTCCCCCCCATGACCCACTCGGTGAACGAAACCGTCACCTACCACGACGCCTGCCACCTCGCCCACGCCCAGAAAATCACCGCCGCCCCGCGCGCCCTCCTCGCCGCCATCCCCGGCCTCACCCTCGTCCCCCTCCCCGAGGCCGACATGTGCTGCGGCGCCGCCGGCACCTACAACCTCACCCAGCCCGCCATGGCCACCGCCCTCGCCGACCGAAAGCTCACCCACATCGCCTCCACCGGCGCCCCCACCTGCGCCACCGGCAACGTCGGCTGCGCCATGCACCTCCAATCCCAGGCGATCGCCAACAAGCGCCCCATCGCCATCGTCCACCCCGTCGAACTCCTCCACCGGGCCGTCTTCGGCGACGGGTGAGGAATCATCTCACCGCAGAGACGCAGAGAACGCAGAGGTTGCGCAGAGAAGACAAAACCGTAGCTCAGAACGTAGGCTCACCAACGTTTCGTTTGACGAACGGAAACCATCGCCCGATCGCACAACAACCCACCCTCTCAACTCTTCTCTGTGCCCCCTCCGCGCCCTCTGCGTCTCTGCGGTGAATCGTCCGCGGCGAACCCTCACCTCTGATACGCCGGTAACAACCGCAGCGGTATCCCCAGCGTCAACACCGACAGCGCCGTCGTATACGTCTGCCCCTTCTCCCCCTCCGTCCGCCCGCCCGGCCACCCCCCGTCCTTCTCCTGCAGCTTCAACAGCCCGTCCTGCGTCCGCTTCCAAACCCGCGGCCACCGCTCGTCCGCCACCTGAAACGCCGCCTGCGCCGCGTAATACCGCGCGTAATACGCGTACTCCGTCTGCTCGGTCACCGGATGATCGATCAGAAACGTCGCCCCCAGGTCCACCTCGCGCCGCCCCGCCCGGTCCAGCAGCGCCAAACTGAGCACGCCCGCCCCCGTCATCGTCACGCTCGGCTCGGCCCCCGGCTGATACGCGAACCCGCGCTTCTCCTTGTCATAGCACCGCAGCACGAACTCCGCCGCCCGGTCGGCCGACTCGCGCGGCACGTCCACCCCCGCGTTGTGCGCCGCCCGCAGCGCCAGCACGCACCAGCTCGACACCGACAGGTCGCTGTCCGGCACCTCCACCTCGTACCGCCACCCGCCGCGAAAGCTCTCGTTCGACCGCTGCGTCTTCTGCGCCTTGATCAGCACTGCCGTCGCCCGCACGAGCGCCGCCCGCACCTTGGCCCGCTGCTTCTCGTCGACCTCCATCCCCGCCGCCTCCGCCAGCGCCAGGGTCGCGATCGCGTGCCCGTACATCCGGCTCCCGTCCACCTTCCCGAAGTACCCGTCCTCCGGACTCACCTTCACCAGGTAATCGATCGCATTTCTGACCACCAGCGCGTGCTTCCCCGCGTCGGGCGTCCGACCGGCGGACAGGTAGGCCATCACCGCCAGCCCCGTCAGCGCCACCTTCGGCCCCGCGAAACTGTCCTTCCCAGTCCGGTTCTGAAATGAGCCGTCCCCCTGCTGCTGCTTCGCCAGATACGCCAGCCCCCGCGCGATCGCCCCGTCGAGCTGTGGCGACAACTCCTCCGCCGCCGGGTTCTTCACCTGCCCGCGCGCGACCGGCGCGCCGAGCATCGCGAGGGCGAGAATCATCGAAACGACCGAACGCCGCATGACGGAACATCATACCCACAATCCACGCCGACTCCTGCGGAGTCGGATTCGCACCGCAGGTGCGACCCGTTTCGCGCACCCGGGTCCGATCGTCTCAGGGACGATGCGATTGCCCATATCGCGTCCCATATAGCCCGCCACTTGTGGCGGGATACCGTCCCGCGCGCAGCTCGTTCGCGAACCGTACCCCGCGAAGTCCCACATTGTCCCGCCACGAGTGGCGGGCTATATGAGGCGCAACTCGCGCAGCCCGACACCCTTGAGCCGATCCGGCGCCGGTTGCGCGACCCCTCTCACACCCCCTCCGACAACAACGGCAACTGCACCCGCACGCTCCGATCCGCCCCGTCATCAATCCCCGGCGCCGCCCCGATGAACTCCTTGTCGATCTGCTTCACGTCGCGCATCGGCGGGTTCGGCAGCGGCCGCAGGTCCGGCGAGTCCGCCCCGTCGTGCCTTTTCAGCACGTTGTAATACTGATCCCGCTGCGCCGGCGTCCACCCCGCGTCCCGGATCAGCCGGCAGATCTCCCGATCGCTCAGCTTGTACGTCGTACCCGCCGCCGACACGACGTTCTCCTCCATCATCACGCTCCCCATGTCGTTCGCCCCGAAGAACAGGGCCAACTGCCCGATCTTCGGCCCCATCGTCACCCAGCTCGATTGCAGGCTCGGCACGTTGTCCAAAAACAACCGCGCGATCGCCAGCGTGCGCAAGTACTCGTCCGCCCCCGCCGTCCGCACGACGCGGCCACGCAGCACGTCCTCGTTCGTGCTCTCGTCGAACGGCCCATACGTCGCCTCGTCCCATTCCTTCGCCCGCCCGAGCGGCGTGTTCTCCCGCTGGAACGGCCAGTGAATGAAGGCCGTGTACTGGCCCGTCAGGTGCGACCTCCCCATGTCGGTGTCGGACTTGGCGAACACCCCGGGCCAGCGCTCGCGCACGCGCCGCGTCGTCTCCATCGGGTCGCTGCCGTCACCGAGATCAAAGCGCGGGTCGTACCCGAGGGCCCGGACGTAATCCTGCATGTCCCGCACCGCCGCCATGTGCTCGATCCGCTCCCTGACGAACTCGATGTGCCCGATCAGCATCGTCGCCGACGTGTTCATCCCCTCCTCGTGCGCCACCCGCATCACGCGCAGCCAGTCGTCCCCCGTGCACTTGCCGATCCCGATTCGCCGGCGGACGCGCGGCGCGAAGATCTCCCCGCCCCCGCCCGGGATCGTCGCCAGCCCTGCCGCCTTCAGCCGCCGGATGATCTCCCGCACGTCCATCCCGAAGAACCGTTCGAACTCCACGAACTCCGGCGGGCTGAACGCGTGAATATGCACCGTCGGAAACGTCGCCCGGATGTGCCGCAGCAGGTCCTCGTACCACTCGATCGGCAGCCGGTCGTTCATCCCGCCCTGCATCAGGATCTGCGTCCCGCCGATCGCCACCAGCTCGCGGATCTTCTGATCGATCTGCTCGAAACTCAGCGTGTACGCGTCCGCGTCCTCGTGATCGCGCCGGAACGCGCAGAACGTGCATTTGGCCGTGCACACGTTCGTGTAGTTGATGTTCCGGTCGATCACGAACGTGCGGTAATCCTCCGGGTGCAGGACCTGCATCCGCGCGTGCGCCCACTGCCCCAAATCGTGCAGCGACGCCCTGGCGTGGAGCTCCAGCGCCTGCGCCTCGGTCAGCCGCGCCCGCCCCTCGATGACCGGATCGATGTCGAACGAAAGAGTGCCCATATGCGTCCCCCGATTGTAGGGGGCGGGCCGGTCGCGCGGGAGAACCCGCGGTCGCTTTCACGGGTTTTGCGATCCGACGGACGTTCTACCGTCGTCGCCTCAACATCCACACTGCCGCAATACCGAACGCCCCCACCATCCCCGGCTCGGGCACCGCCGGCACCACGGCCCCGTTCAGCGTCATCCCCGAAAAGTCGATCGTGTTCCCGCTCCCCGGCGTGATCGAGTAGTACCGGAACGTGACCGAGCCCACCCCCTGGAAGCCCGACAGGTCCGCCGACCTTGCCACGGGGTTCGTGCGCGTCCCCGTCTCGGCGGCGATCTCGAACACGGGCGTGTCGTCGAAATCGAACGTGCCGCCGTCGGCTTCCGCGTAGATCTTAAAGCCTCGCGTGCCCGACCCGCCCACGGCCGAACCGAAGTCCAGCGACGTCAGGTCCATCACGTTCCCGGCGGTCGCGGTCACGGTCCAGGAGAAGTACCCCGTGCCGAACTCGGTCGCGTTGTCGATCGTCGGGCCGTTCGCCGACGCCAGCGAAAACCCGGCGAACTCCGAATTCCAGAACCGGCTGAGCCCGACCGCCCCCGCCGCCAGTTCCGTCCCGTCCGTCGGGGCGGCCACGTTCGGGTCGGCGACGATGGAGACGTCACCCGCGACGTACCCGTCGTCGTTCGGCGCGGTGCTCGAGTTGGCGGTGGTGAACTGGTAAACGACCGCGGCCCGCGCGGGCGCCGCGGCAACGACACAAACGGCGGCGCCGGCCAAGGCCGCGCTGATGCGAAACGACATGAAATACCCTCCGGCATCGGCGGGAAAAGACGTGAGTGCCGACCCGAAGAATCTACCGCGTCACCTCGCTGGCGTGAAGTGGAATACCCACAATAAAAGAGCGTGCACCTGTCGGACTGTAACAATTGTCACGGTAGTTACTTAACCGATCCGGGAATCCCAAGCCCCTTCCCCGAATCGTCCAGCACGATCACCCAATCATTCCCCCGCCCTACCTCGCCGGGCAACACGAATTCCTTGCGCTCCGCCGCCTCAAACGTCTCCAGTTCCTTTGCCGACCCATCCCGCGGGTCGAACAACCACGCCCGCACCTTCGGCCCCAGATTCGCCCCTTTCAACTCCAACGTGACCTTGCCTCCATCGGGCACGTACACCATCGCATATCCGTCCCCGCGCGTCGCCACGCGGTGCCCCGCGCCCTTCGGATTTTCGCCGACGATGAGCGACTGATCCGGGATGCGCGACAGGAACGGCCGGCTCTCCATCAACCGCCGCAGATGCGCCATCTGCGCCGACCCCGGCCGGTCGATCGCCTTGTCCCACGTGAACAGCATCTCCGCCGCCAGTTTTCCCGGCGCGGGCGTCTCGGGCGAGTGCATCGACCAGATCGAGTGGCTGCCGTAGGTGTGCCCGAAGCCACCGGCGAACACCGCCCAGTACGCCGCCTGGCGGACGTCGAAGTCGTTGAAGTAATCCTTCGGCAGCTTCGACCCGCGCACCGGGTGGTCCTCGTACCGCGGTTCGCCGTCGAACACCGGCTTGGTCGGCGTGCGCGCGTAGTCCTTGGCGATCGATTCGTAATTGGCCGTGTCGCGCCCGTTGTGGCCCGACTGGATCATGTGAAACGCCAGCCACGGTTCGTCGGGCCAGAACGTGCTCGACGCCGCCCGCCCCTGCGGGTGATACCCGACCAAATGCCGCTTGTCGGCCGACTGGATCCCGGCCGCCATCGCCCGCCAGATCTCGCGATGCGTGTCATTCTCCACCGGCCGATCCCCGCCCAGAATCCAGATCACGTTCGGCCGATCAGCGTACCGTCTCCCCAAAAACGCCCCGTAAACCTTCGCATTCTCCGGCGTGAAAATCTCCGGCCCCTGCCCCCACTTCTTGTTCACCTTGTCCCCCCACGTCGGCAGCAGCGCCAGGTACAACCCCTTCCGCTCCGCCATCGCAAGCACCGCGTCCACGTCCTTAAAGTACGCCTCGTTCGGCTTGGCCGGATCATAATCGATCAGCGGCAAATGCCCTTGCCGGTTCGGCGTCTTGAGCCCGTCGAACTCCGGCAGAATCACGCACTGGATCGCCGTGTACCCGTACCCGCGCCGGTTCTCCAGGTACCGCTCCGCCTGCTCCATCGTCAGCCGGTGGAACAACTCCCACGCCGTGTCGCCGAGGTAAAAGAACGGCGCCCCGTCCGCGTGCACGAGGAACCGCTTGTTGTCGGACACGCGCAAGTCGCCGTGCTTGAAGTCGACGGACGGCCCCTCGCGCCCCTTCGGCTGCGCCACGGCGCAAATCGTCGAACCCATCATCAACGCGACCAGCAGTGCGCGGGTGATCATCCCCCCACTGTCAAAACAGGCGGGCGAAATGTCAACGCCGCGCCGATCCGTCTCGAGGTCAATCAGGTCCTGGGCCCGTGCCAGCGCCGCTGCAACCCCGGCACCACCATCCCCGGCATGTTCGCCGGGTGCCGGTCCGGCAACGGCGGCCGCTTCAATCGCACCAGCGCCCCGACCACCCCCCGCACCACCCGAAACGTCGCCGCCACCTGCTCGCGCCACGTCACCCGCACGGCCGCCCCCGTCGGCCGCAATAACAAACACGTCACATCATCCTGTTCGAGCGGCCGCCCCGACTCGCGTTCGATCGCCTTCAGCAGCGCCGGCACCACCCCCGCCGGCTCCCCCGCACTCAGCCCTGGCTCATTCGCGATCCGCAGCAGCCCGTCCGTCCCGAGCAACTCTCCGCCCCCGACCCGCGCTTCGACCAGCGAGTCCGTGTAGATCAGCACTAAATCCCCCACGTCCAGCGCCGCCTCGAACTGCGCCGCGTCCTCGATCTCCACGATCCCCAGCGGCAGCGTCCCGACCTCGCGGCCCTCGCGGACGGCCGACAGCAACTCCCAACGACCCGTCGCCTTTCTGTAAACCAGCGGCTGCGGGTGCCCCGCGTTGCACACGCTCAGCGTGCATGTGGGCGCGAAGAACGTCGTCACCACCGCCGTCGCGAACACGCCCACGTCGCTCGACTCCACGAACCGCGCGTTCATCGCCGTCACGAACCGCGACTGGTCCAGATAGTTCACGTACCGCCGCATCAGGTCCCGCAGCACGACCGCGATCGCCCGCACCCCCGCCCCGTGCCCCGATACGTCGGCGACGAGTAGCCGGTTGATCCGCCCCGTCGCGCAGGACGACACGTAGTACACGTCCCCGCCCCCCTGCGCCCCGTCCCCCTCGCGCTCGCAATACGGCTTCGAATACACCCACGCGTCGAGCCCCGCCATCGTCACCGCCCGCTCGATCGGCTCGCACCCGCCCCACACCTCCATGCAGACCATGCGCTCGGGTTCGTCGGGCATTGTGGGCTCCCATCCCCTCTTCAGTGGGGCAGACATTCTTGTCTGTCCGGGCGGGCGAGCGGAGGCATTCTTGCCTCCCGAGTCCGCCCGTCTGCCCCCCCCGCATCCTACCGCGCCCGCCGCACCACCTCCTGCACCGCCCGCACGTAATACGGCGCAATATTCCCCGTCCGATTCCTCAACTCAAAAAGGTACCGCTTGTTGATCGTGTGAAAGTGGTCCGCCCGCCACGTGCACAAATGCGCCCCCCACGTCGACGACCGCACGCTCACCAGCCCGTCGTTCGGCCCTTCCGCCTCCGTCACCACCCGGTGCGAGTGCAGCACCCACGGCGCCACCCGCGGCCACTCCCGCGCCGCGCTCACCGAGTAATAGCCCACCCCCGGCACGTCGGGCACCTCCTCGTTGAACCGCGCGCAGCCGTCGGTCGTCACGTCGCGGATTCCCTGCACGTCGATCCCGAGCATCTGCATCAGCTCGAACCCGCCCAGCCGCTTCCCGAAGTGCCGCACGCACCAGTCCGCGTACGGCGTCCCCCGGTGCGGACACGTCACCGTCAACACCGCCGACACCCGGTCTTCCATCCCCAGCTTGCTCACCATGTACCGCGCGTCCAGGCCGCCCATCGAGTGCCCCACGAGGAGCACGCGCGTGTCCGCCGGCAACCCCATCCCGTTGAGCGCATCCACTATGAACGTCTTCAACTCTGCCGCCCGCCGGGCCACCCCGCCGGTCGGGTGTACCTTCGTCGGACAAACCGTGTACCCCGCCCTTCGCAATGCCTTATCGATCCCCTGAAAATACGCCCATCGAAACCGCCCGACCCCTTTGGAGTCGTACCCGAAGAGCCCGTGGTGCAAAAACACGGGCGGGAGCGATGGTCCGTCATCGGCTGGCATGCGTTCCCATTCTATCCCGCGCCAAGTTTAGCCGCGACCCGCAGGGGGAGCTTCGAGCGACCCCGCAGGCGAGCGCGGGGCGTGCACGAGATCTCAGCCCCGAAGGGGCGACAAAAAGTAGCCCGGGGCGTAAGCCCTGGGTCCACGCGCGGCGACGTCCATCATTTCTAGGCGCGAATCAAGCCCTGTAAGGGCGACAGAGGGCGGGCGGCCCGCAACACTCCCTCTGTCGCCCCTACGGGGCTTCTCCCGTGGGTCGCGCCCTAATCCCAGGGCTCGCGCCCTGGGCTACTTTTTGCCGCCGCTCCGCGGCTAAAGAACCTGCGACCTCACACTCGCCCCCCCCCGCGCGCGAACGTCCGCCCCACCCCCGTGTACCACCCTCGTAGCCTCATCACCTCTCAGGACCTTCCCATGATCACCCGCCGCTCCGTCCTCGCCGCCTCCGCCGCCCTCCTCGCCGCGCGCCCGACCTTCGCCGCCCCGCCCCAACTCTCCATCAAAAAGGCCAAGATCGTCGGCAAGATCACCGAGGCCCTCCTCAAGCCCCTCCAGCAGACCGGCTTCGACGGCGTCGAGACCACCCACGTCTGCGACGAGCCCGAGGCCGCCGTCGGCAAGGCCGTCGCCGAGCGCCTCAACATGCGCGTCCACTCCGTCCTCCGCGGCTGGATGGACTTCAACAGCCCCGATCCCAAGCAGGTCGAGTCCTCCCTCGAGGCCACCCGCAAGGCCCTCCGCGCCGCCAAGGCCTACGGCGCGGACGCGATCCTCCTCGTCCCCTGCCGCGTCTCCAAGATCGTTATGCCCGAGCCGTGGGATTTCAAGATCGAGTTCGACGAAAAGACCGGCCACGTCACCCGCGTCGCCGACGGCGACAACGAAAAATACGCCGAGTACATCACCGCCCAGAACCGCGCCACCGACACGTCCCGCGCCGCCGTCGAAAAGCTCATCCCCCTCGCCCAAGAGCTCGGCGTCGTCATCGGCCTCGAAAACGTCTGGAACAACCTCTGGGTCGACCCCCGCCTCTACCGCCACTTCGTCGCCTCCTTCAAATCCCCCTGGGCCAAGGCCTACTTCGACATCGGCAACGTCGTCAAGTACTCCATGCCCGACATGTGGATCGCCGAGCTCGGCGCCGGCCAGATCTGCAAGCTCCACGTCAAAGACTTCAAGCTCAACCCCGACAACCACAACGGCAAGTTCGTCCACCCCGGCGACGGCTCCATCGACTGGCCCGCCGTCCGCGCGGCGCTGGCCAACGCAAAGTACGAAGGCTGGGCGACGATCGAGGACGGAGGCCTGGCACTCGAAGAATTCTCGAAGCGCTTCGACACGCTGATCAACGGCAAGGCCTGACGCGCCACCTCCGCAGCCGTGGAGCGGCGACAAAAAGTAGCCCATGGCGCAAGCCCTGGGTCCACACGCGACGCGATATAAAGAGCCCCGAAGGGGCGACAGACAGGAGCGTTGCTGGGACGATGCCGCCCGTGCCAGACACCAACCCGCCACCCCCGCCGCGCCGGTCCGCGTATTCCCGGATCGCCGAGGTTGGCATGACTGTCGCCGTCATGGGCGGGTTCCTCGCAGTCTTTGCCATCCCGCCCAGCTCGGCACGGACGAGCCCGACCCAACTGCTCTTGTCGAGCCTCGGCAGAGCGCTATGCGTCGCCGGCATCACCGTCGCCCTGCTCTGCTGGCCGCTTGCGATCCGCGACTGGTACCGCAACCGCACCGCCGCCCGCCAGCGCGGCTTCGAGGTGCTTCCTCCGTCATCTACCAAGGACCCTAACCCATGACCCGCCCTTCCCGCCGCTCCGTCCTAGCCGCCTCCACCGCCCTCTTCGCCGCCCCCGCCATTCTTCGCGCTCAGAACCTCAACTCCAAGCTCAACATCGCCGTCATCGCCGTCGGCGGGCGCGGCGGCGCCAACCTCGGCTCGGTCTCTTCCGAAAACATCACAGCCATCTGCGACGTCAACGCCAACGCGCTCGACAAGGCCGCCGCCACCCACCCCAAGGCCAGAAAGTTCGCCGACTTTCGCGAGCTCTTCGACAAGGCCCACAAAGACTTCGACGCCGTCGTCGTCTCCACCTGCGAGCACACCCACGCCCTCGCCACCATGCTCGCCCTGAAGGCCGGCAAGCACGTCTACTGCGAAAAGCCGCTCACCCACAACATCTGGGAAGCCCGCCAGATCCGCACCGCGGCCGCCGCCAACCCCAAGCTCGCCACCCAGATGGGCGTGCAGATCCACGCCGGCGAGAACTACCG
>DATHXE010000437.1:0-17014 GCA_035459845.1 Tepidisphaeraceae bacterium
CGCCCGCGATTTTGAACGAGCCGGACCTGCTCAAGTTTCTGAGCGCGAAGATCAAGGAGCTCGGCACCGCGGCCTGCACCCCCTACCACGTCGCCGTCGTCGTCGGCGGCACCAGCGCCGAGGCGACTCTAAAGACGGTCAAGCTCGCGTCCACCGGCTATCTCGATGGGCTCCCCACGACCGGATCGCCCGGCGGCCGCGCGTTCCGCGACGTGGCGATGGAGGCCAAGCTCCTCGAGCTCGCGCAGAAGTGTGGCATCGGCGCCCAGTTCGGCGGGAAGTACCTCGCCCACGACGTCCGCGTCATCCGCCTGCCCCGCCACGCCGCCAGTTGCCCGATCGGGCTGGGCGTGTCGTGTTCGGCCGACCGCAACATCAAGGCGAAGATCACCGCCGACGGCGTCTTCCTCGAGCAGCTCGAAAAGCACCCGGAAAAGTACCTTCCGGCCAAGGCGCCCGAGCTCGCGGCCCCCGTGAAGATCGACCTCAACCTGGGCATGGCGAAGGTGCGCGAGATCCTCTCGCGCTTCCCGGTCAAGACGCGGCTCGAGCTCACCGGCACGCTCATCGTCGCGCGCGACTCGGCCCACGCCCGGGTCAAGCAGATGCTCGACCGCGGCGAGCCGATGCCCCAGTTCTTCAAGGACCACCCGGTCTACTACGCCGGCCCCGCCAAGACCCCCGCCGGCATGCCGACCGGCAGCTTCGGCCCGACCACCGCCGGGCGCATGGACGGCTTCGTCGACCAGTTCCAGTCCCACGGCGGCAGCATGGTCATGCTCGCCAAGGGCAACCGCAGCCAGGCCGTCACCGACGCGTGTAAGCGGCACGGCGGCTTCTACCTCGGCAGCATCGGCGGCCCGGCGGCGGTGCTGGCGCAGACGAACATCAAGAAGGTCGAGCTCGTCGACTTCGAGGACCTCGGCATGGAGGCCGTGCGGAAGATCGAGGTCGTGAACTTCCCGGCGTTCATCGTCGTCGACGACAAGGGGAACGACTTCTTCGCCGATCTGGCGCCGGGGCAGTGAATACAATGTGGTAGGTTACGCGCACGAGGAACCGACCCATGACCGATTACGATCGACAGATCAAGCTGATGGCGGACGAGATCTACCGCGAGAAGGTCTTGCGCGCGCGCGCGCAGTCGGTCGAAGAGAAGCTCGCGCTCGGCGCAGACCTGTACGTGTATGCCACCTCAATCACTCTGGCCGCAATTCGGGATCAGCATGCCGGATGGACGGAGGAGCAGGTGCGCGCCGAGTTGCGGCGGCGAATCGCACTGTCGCGCCGCCTCGAGCGCTCGGACGCGAACGGGGCACGTTGATGGACCCCAAACTGATCATGCTCCGGGTCGCAGAAGCGCTCGAGGTGCTCGGCGTGCAATACATGCTCGTCGGGTCGTTCTCGTCCAACGCGTACGGCATTCCGCGGTCGACGTTCGACGCCGATTTCGTCATCGAGGCCACGTCACTCGACGTGGGCGCGCTCGCACGCGCGTTGGGACCCGACCTGGAGGTCGAACGGCAGTTACAACTCGAAACGGTCACGGGCCGTTCGCACTACGTCGCCCGGCACACGGCCGTCGATTTTACGGTCGAGTTGTTCCTGCTCGACGAGGATCCGCACAACGCGGAGCGGTTCGCCAGGCGCCGCCGATCCGGGATGTTCGGTCGGCCTGTGTGGTTACCGACCCCCGAGGACGTCGTCGTCCAAAAGCTCCGCTGGTACGACCGGGCGCGGCGTCATAAGGACTATGACGACGTTAAAGACGTGCTGGCCGTTCAGGGGGATTCGCTGGACTTGGATTACGTTCGCACGTGGTGTGGCCGGCACGGCACTCGACCCATCCTCGAAGACCTCCTGAAATCGTTGCCGCGGATCTGACCCGTCCGGGTCGGATGCGGTATCAGAAATCCCATCACGGCACCGCGCTCCCCTGCGGGCGGCGCTGTCGCTTGCCCTCCGGGTCGCGGCTAAACGGGGAGTCGTCCGGTCCTTACTTCACGACCAACTCTTCCACCGGCGCCGCGCCCTTCCGGAACGTAAACCCCTGCCGCGCCGCGTCCGCGTCGAGCGTGACCGTGTCGCCCTCGCCGTACTCGCCTTTGAGGATCGCGCTCGCCAACGGGTTCTCCAGCCGCTGTTGGATCACGCGCTTGAGCGGCCGGGCGCCGTACGTCGGGTCGTACCCCTCGTCCGCCAGTTGCCGCCGCGCCTCGTCCGTCAGCGCGAGCTTGATCCCGCGCTGGCCGAGCCGCTTGCGCAGGTGTTCGAGCTGCACGTCGACGATCCGCGTGAGCTGGGCCTTGTCCAGCGGGTGGAACACGATGATCTCGTCGATCCGGTTGAGGAACTCCGGGCGGAAGAACTGCTTGAGCATGTCCTTCACCGCGGCCTCGACTTCCCATTCTTCCGCGCTCTTCCCCTTAAGCTCCTGGATCTGCTGCGAGCCGATGTTGCTCGTCATCACGATGACCGTGTTCTTGAAGTCGACCGTCCGGCCCTGCCCGTCGGTCAGTCGGCCGTCGTCCAGCACCTGCAGCAACACGTTGAACACGTCGCGGTGCGCCTTCTCGACTTCGTCGAACAAAATCACGCTGTACGGCTTCCGCCGCACCGCCTCCGTCAGCCGGCCGCCCTCCTCGTAGCCGACGTACCCCGGCGGGGCGCCGATGAGGCGCGCCACGGAGTGCTGCTCCATGAACTCGCTCATGTCGATCCGCACCATCGCCCCCTCGTCGTCGAACAGGAACTCGGCAAGCGCTTTGCACAACTCGGTCTTGCCGACGCCGGTCGGCCCGAGGAACAGGAAGCTCCCGATCGGCCGGTTCGGATCGCCCAGTCCTGCCCGGTTGCGGCGCACCGCGTCCGACACCGCCTGCACGGCCTCGGTCTGCCCGATCACGCGCTTGCCGAGCCGCTCTTCCATGTGGAGCAGTTTCTCGCGCTCGCCCTCGAGCATGCGGGTCACCGGGATGCCGGTCCACCGGCTGACGATGCTCGCGATCTCGTCCGGCGTCACCTCCTCGCGCACGAGCGAGTTGCCGTCGTTCGACAGCGCGTGCAGCTTCGCCTCGGCCTCCTCGAGCTGCCGCCTGAGCTGCGGGATCTCGCCGTAGCTGATGCGGGCGGCCCGCTCCAGTTCGTGGCGCAGCTTGGCCTGCTCGAGCTCGTGCTCCTTCTCCTCGATCGCCACGCGCAGCTTGTTCGTCGCCTGCATCGCCCCGCGCTCGTTCTGCCAGCGCGTGTTCAACCCGGTCTGCCGTTCCTTCAGCTCCGCCAGCTCGCGCTCGGCCTTCTCCACCTGCTGCCGGCTCGCCGGGTCGCGCTCCTTGCGCAGCGCCTCGAGCTCGATCTGGAGCTGCATGATCCGCCGGTCGACCTCGTCCAGCACCGCCGGCTTGGAGTCGTTCTCGATCCGCATCTTGCTCGCGGCCTCGTCGATCAGATCGATCGCCTTGTCCGGTAAAAACCGGTCTTGGATGTACCGATCTGAGAGCACCGCCGCGCTGACGATCGCGGCGTCCGTGATCCGCACCTTGTGGTGGTTCTCGTACCGCTGCTTGAGCCCGCGCAAGATCGCGATCGTGTCCTCGACCGTCGGCTCGCCGACCTTCACCGGCTGGAACCGCCGCTCGAGCGCGGGGTCCTTCTCGACGTGCTTGCGGTACTCGTCCAGCGTCGTCGCCCCGATCGTCCGCAGCTCCCCGCGCGCCAGCGCCGGCTTGAGCAGGTTGCCCGCGTCCATCGACCCCTCGGCCTTGCCCGCCCCGACCACCGTGTGCAGCTCGTCGATGAACAAGATCACCCGCCCGTCCGACCCGGTCACTTCCTTGATGACCGCCTTGAGCCGGTCCTCGAACTCCCCGCGGAACTTGGCCCCTGCGATCAGCGCGCCCATGTCGAGCGCCACGATCCGCTTGTCCTTGAGCACGGCCGGGACGTCGCCCTTGTTGATCCGGATCGCCAGCCCCTCCACGATCGCCGTCTTACCGACGCCCGGCTCGCCGATCAGCACCGGGTTGTTCTTGGTCCGCCGGCTCAGCACCTGCATCGTCCGGCGGATCTCCTCATCCCGCCCGATCACCGGATCCAGCTTCCCCTGCTCCGCCGCCTCGACCAGGTCCCGCCCGTAGCGCTTCAGAGCCTGGTACTTGTCCTCCGGATTCTGATCGGCCACGCGCTGCCCGCCGCGCACGTCCTTGAGCGCCCCGAGGATCGCGTCGCGCGACACCGCATTGACCGAGAGGATCTCCTTCGCCTCGCTCTTCACGTCCGTCAGGCCGAGCAGCAAGTGCTCGGTCGAGACGAACTCGTCCTTCAGCCGGTCGGCCTCCTTCTGCGCCTGCGCGAACACATCTTGCAGCGGGCGCGACATGCCGAGCTGCGTGCCCGTCGCGCGCGGCAGCCGCTCGAGCTCGCCCGACGCGATCTGCCCGATCCGCCCGACGTTCGCCCCGACCTTCTGCAGGATCGGCGCGACCACGCCTTCGGTCTCCGCCAGCAGCGACGCCAGCAAATGCAGCGGCAACAACTCCGCGTGGTCCCGCTGCTGCGCCAGCTCCTGTGCCCGCACGACCGCTTCTTGAGCCTTAATCGTAAACTTATCGAATCGCATGGTAATAGCTCCCGTCTCCCCCACCCTCACGCACGGGTTTGGCAGTTCGGCGACCCGGCGAAAGGGGTAATGGCAAAGGCAATGCCATGTGACAGATTGGCGTTGCCCACAGTAATACGTGAGCACCATCACTCCCGTTCTCCACTGTTAGGCTAAATCGCGGGACGCGAGCTGCCGGTATGGCAGCTGGGGCAAACGAGAAAACCCACGGAACAAGTCCGTGGGTCTTCAGGGGGGGAAGGGGGACGATTGGCGAGCTCAAAACAGTCAATTACTGGATCTCGATGTCGTCGCCGTCCTGGCCGTCGAGCACGTCGGAGCCGGGGCCGCCGAGGAGGATGTCGTCGCCGAGGCCGCCGAGGAGGACGTCGTTGTCGGCCGAGCCGATCAGGACGTCCGCGCCCGCGCCGCCGACGCCGGTGAGGCCGATCGCACCGGCGACGAGGCCGGAGGCGTCGAGGATGTCGTCGCCGGCGAGCAGGTCGACGGTCAGCCGGTCGCTCGCGGGCTCGCTGCCGGTCACGTTCACCCGGCTGAACAGGCCGAGCACCGACACCCCCGCCGCGTCGCCGGTCACGAACGCGACGTCGTCCCCGTTCGTGCCGTTGACCACGACCGTGTCGGCCGACGCGTCGCCCGCGCCGCCGAACCCGGCGAGTTTCACGTTGACCTCGGTCACGTCGGTGCCGGACAGGTCGCCGACCGTGATCAGGTCGGCCCCGCCGAGCGCGGTGACGTTAACGGCCTCGACGTCGTTCAGGTCCATCGTGATCGCGGCGATGTTCCGGGTGAACCGGACCCGGCCGCCGTTGGCGGCGATGCCGATCTCCTCGGCGATGTTCGCCCCGTTGAACTGGAGCGCGTCCGTCCCGGCCTGGCCCTCGACCACGTCCGACCCGTCGCCCGGGTTCCAGACGAACGCGTCGTCGCCCGCGCCGAGGAAGGCGGCGTCGTTGCCCCGACCGCCGGCAACCGTGTCGTTGCCGTCGCCGCCCAGCAGGGTGTCGTTACCGTCGCCGCCGGTGATCGCGTCGTTCCCCGAACCGCCGTCGACCGTGAGTTGGATGAGCGTCGCCAGGCCGTTGCCGGCGGTGAACGTGTCGTCCCCGCCGTTCATGTTCACGGCCAGACGCTCGCTCGTGCCGATGTCGAGGCTGAACGGGGCGGGGTTGATCCGGTCGAACCGCACGCGCGTGCCGTTGGCGGTCGTGGTGAACTGTTCCGCGCCGTTGCCGCCGTTGACCTCGACGGTGTCGACGCCGTCGCCGCCCTCGTTCAGATCGGTGTCGTCGCCCGGGTTCCAGATCATGCGGTCGTTACCCGACTCGCCGAACACCTGGTCGTCCGCGTCGCCGCCGGTCAGCACGTCGTTCTCGCTCCCGCCGAACAGGAAGTCGGCGTTCCCCTTCCCGAGCAGCGTGTCGTTGCCGGCCTGGCCGAACAGCATGTCCGCGCCCGACCCGCCCGTCAGCACGTCGTTGCCGGCCCCGCCGAACAGATTGGCTTTGGGCAGCGCGCCGTTGGTCTCGCTCAGCGTGATCGTGTCGTTGCCCCCCTGCCCGAAGACCTGCACGAGCGCGGTGTTCGCGACGGTCGCGGTCCCGCCCGCGACGGCGACGGCCCCGCCGTTGACCAGGATCGCGCCCGCCGCGTTGCGGCTGACCGTGATCGAGTTGTTGAGATTGTCCCCGAACACGGACAACGTCCCCGTCGTCGGCGCGAACGCGGCGGTGACGGCGAACTGGATCCGGTCCTCGAGCGACTCGACGACCGGGGAAACGGCTTTGCGGAGCGTGGTGGTGGCGCGGCCCATGGTGGCGATTTCCTTCTGCCCGCGCGACTCGCGCGCGGCAAGTGCGAACAAGACCCCGCGCCCCGGCACGACCGCCGGGACGAACTCCATTGGGGATTCAGGTGACTAGTGCGGGCCGCCCTGTGCGACCCGGCGGACGAGGGAACCGTCGGGCCCGCCCGCGTATTCCGACGGACCTGTTCCGGGCAGTCCGCGCCGGACGGGAGGGCGAGGCTCCGTCCGAGCCGCGGGGAGATTGGGTGCCATGCCGTCGCGAGCCGCCAATCGAGCTCGGACGCGCGGCAACGTCACCGGCTCGCGTGGGCATGCCCCAGTGGCGTTCGAGCGCCCACGGCGACCACCCCGTCTCGCGCATGGCACGGTCTCGGCGCGGTGCGAGGGCATGGCACCCGGAAGTCGAACGGCTCGGACGGAGCCTCGCCCTCCCGAAGCGTGCCGTACCTCCCGCCCCGCGGTATCCTCCGCGCCGCCCCTACCCGGAAGGAACCACCCGCCCATGGAAGTGATGATCTACCCGTCGTACGAGGAGCAGTGCCGCGCCGCCGCCCGCGAGGTCGCCGACGTCCTCAACGCCAAGCCCAACGCCGTCCTCGGCATGGCCACCGGCTCGACCCCGCTCGGCGTCTACCAGGAACTCGTCCGCATGCACGAGCGCGGCGAGCTCGACTTCTCCCACGTCACCACGTTCAACCTCGACGAGTACGTCGGCCTCCCGATTACCCACGCCCAGTCCTACCACCGGTTCATGCACGAGAACTTCTTCTCGCACGTAAACATCCCGCCGGCGAGCATTCACATCCCATCCGGCACCACCACCAACTACCGCGCGTTCTGCGACTGGTACGAGCGCCGCATCGTCGACGCCGGCGGGATCGATTTGCAGGTATTGGGCATCGGCACGGACGGCCACATCGCGTTCAACGAGCCCGGCTCCTCCCTCTCGTCCCGCACCCGCCTCAAGACGCTCGCCAAGAGCACGATCGACGACAACGCCCGCTTCTTCGATCGCCGCGAGGACGTCCCCATCTACGCGATCACCATGGGCGTCGGCACGATCATGGAGGCCCGGCACCTGGTCCTGCTGGCCAACGGCGCCAAGAAGGCCGACGCGATCGCCGCCGCCGTCGAGGGCCCCGTCACCGCCATGATCACCGCCAGCGCCCTCCAGATGCACCCGAGCTGCCGCGTCTTCCTGGACGAGTCGGCCGCCGGCAAACTCAAGATGCGCGAGTACTACGACTGGATCCAGGTCCACAAGCCGGGCGCGCCCAAGGTCTGACGCATTGCCAATTTCCGATTGCCGATTGCCGATTTGAAAACGCCCGCTCGCCAATACCCGCACGACTCAATGGGTAATGGGTAATGGGTAATGGGCAATCGGCAATTCCTACCCCCCCCACCCCCGCACGATCTCCACGAACACCCGCATCCCCACTCCCATCGCCGCGTCCGTAAAATCGTACCGATCGCTGTGCAGCGGCGGATGACCCTTCGCCTCCACCGGCTCCACGCCCACCAGGAAGAAGCACCCCGGCACCTGCTCGAGGTAATACGCGAAGTCCTCCCCGCCCATCGCCGGCCGCGGCACCAGGTAAAACCGGTCCGGCCCCAGCGCCGCCCGCGCCGCCCGCCCCACGTAATCCGTCATCGCCGGGTCGTTGATCGTCGGCGGGTACCCCTGCTCCCAGTCGAACTCGATCTCGCACGCGTGCGCCGCCGCCACGCCCCGGCACCGTCGCTCGATCGACTCGCGGATCCGATCCCGCATCTGCGGCGTCAGCGTCCGCGCGGTTCCCTGAATCTCCGCGGTATCCGGAATGACGTTCTCCGCCGTCCCCGCGTGGAACGTGCCCACCGTGACCACCGCCGGCTCGGTCGGGTCCGTCTCGCGCGACACGAAGTGCTGGAGCGACAGCACCGCCTCACACGCGCACGCGATCGGGTCGCGCCCCAGGTGTGGGAACGCCGCGTGACACCCCCGCCCGCGGAACGTCACGTAAAACTTGTCCGTCGCCGCCAGCAGCGGGCCGGCCTTGGTCGCGACCGTTCCGACCTTCAGCCCCGGCCACCCGTGCAGCCCGAACACCGCCGACACCTTGGGCCCGATGCGCCCGTCGAGCGCGCCCGCTTTGACGAGTCGATCCGCGCCCCCACCCCCCTCCTCCGCGGGTTGAAACAGGAACTTCACGCAGCAGTTCAGTTCCCGCTCGATCCCCTTGATCACGCACGCGGCCCCGAGCAGCGTCGTGATGTGCCCGTCGTGCCCGCACGCGTGCATCCGCCCGGCGTGCGTGCTCGCGTAGGCGAGCCCCGTTTGCTCGACGATCGGCAGCGCATCGATGTCCGCCCGCAGCGCCACGCACGGCTTGCTCGTGTCCCCCACCCACGCGATCGTCGCCGTCGGCGCGTTCTCCACCCCCGCCACGTACGCGATCCCCAGCCGGTCCAACTCCGCCCGGATCGCCGCCGCCGTCTTGTGCTCCTCGTACCCGAGCTCCGGAATCCGGTGAAACGAGCGCCGCAGCTCGACACATCGCGACAACTCGGCGGCGACCAACTGCTCGGAAGTCATGCGGGCGACGGTAATCCGCGGGATGACGCGGGGCAAGCCGTAGGGTGGGCTCTGCCCACCGCTTGCGCGATCGCTCCTCGATGCCTTCACGCGAACCGGTGGGCGGAGCCCACCCTACGCGCGATACCCCACCCCGATCACCCCCAGCGCCCCCCACCCCGTCTTGTTCAACCCGAAAAACGCGCGCGCGTCCTCGTCGTAGAAGTCCGGCGCCACGTTGCACGCCAGCCCCAAACTGCTCGCCGCCAGGTAGATCCGCTGGCCCGCGATCCCCGCCTCGAGGTGCGCCAGCCGGTACGTGTCCGGCCCGCCCTGCGTCATCAGCGTGTGCAAGTTCGCCGTCAGCACGCACACCGCCGGCGCGTCCCCGAACGTGTCGCGGTCGCCCGCGATGTACTTCGCCTCGCGCCGGTACTGGCCCGTCGAGAGCAAATGCCACGCGTCCTTCGGCGGGTGGTAGTACCACAGCCCGCGCTCGATCCCCGACACGTCCTGCACGATCCAGAACGGCCGGACCATCGCCAAATGCGGCCCCTCGGGGAACATCGGGAAGTACGACCCCCCGCGCATCGCCACGCGGTTGAGCGCCAGCAAGTCCGGCCGCGCGATCGCGCGCTTCAACAACTGCGGCGCGGGCTTGCGGTCCATCAGCACCTGCCGCACCGGGAGCCCCCCGCTCGGTTCCTTGTCCACCGAGATCGGCGCCGCCACGTGCGTCGCCGGCAGCGGACACAGTTCCGTCAGCGGCGGCCGGATCTGCTGCACCGCCACCCCCGGCGCCGCGCAATCCTGGTGCACGTACAGCAACTCGGTCCCCACCTCGTCGCTCATCGGCAGCGTTTCGCTCAGCCGCGCCCGCGCGATCGGCGTCATCGCCGGCGCGCCAGCGCCGGGCGGGAGCTCGATCGGCTTGGTCGCCGGGTCCGCCCACGCGACCATCGCGTGCACCGCCTCCGCCGTCGCCGGCGGCTCCTCGGGCGCCAGCCCGATCAAATCCCGCATCGTCAGATCGTTCAACCGCAGCCGCGCCATCGTCTGCACGCCCACGCCCGCCCCCGCGAGCGTCAGGTTCTGCACCATCTGCCCCACGTCCGTCAGCAGCGCCCGGTACCCCCGCCGCCCCCACCGCCAGACCGACCGCGCGTAGCACCCCGACACCAGCAGCGCCGCCGGGAGGATCTTGAGGAATTCTAAATCCGGCCGCCCCTTGCGGATCTGCAGCAGCGCCCCCGACCCCTTCCGCAATTGCCGCAGCGCGAACTCCCGCGGGCAGAAGTGATACAGCCCCGGGTCCAGCCCCTCGATCGCGAACGCCGCCACGTAGATCTCGACCGCCGACATCGCCTCCGGGTCCGGCAGCGCTCGCGAATACACCCGCCGCGTCCCCGCCATCCGCGCCGTCTCGCCGGCCGCGTAATACAGCCAACTCGCCAGCGTCTTCAGGTCCTGCGGCGGCGCGCGAAAACTGTCGGGCAGCGCGTCCTGACCGGCCGACAGCAGCGTGATCGCCCCGCCCGGCGCATCGAGCAGCGACGTCGGCAGCGCCACCTTCGGGCACTCCGTGAACACCCGAAACCCCGCCGGCCGCAGCGCCGGGTCCTCCGGCGGCGCGGGCCGGGCCCCGCTCGCGATCACCTTCGACCGCTGGTGGTACGAGTGCAGCCGCTCCACCCGCTCGAGGATGTGCTGGGGGAGCTTCATCTGCTCGGGCCGCCGCCGAACGTCGGCGCGCAGCTTCTTCCAGATCTTACGCAGTGTCTTGTGAGACTTGGGATTGGAAGGGTCGTCGGGCGTCACTGGATAAGGCGATCAAAACGAAAAGACGAAAAGACGTAAAGGGAACGTGGCGTGTGCCGCGTCCACATTACGTCTTTTCGCCTGCTTTACGTCTTTTCGTTTTTCGTTTTCTCCACTTCTCAGAACATCTGCCCGAGCACCTGCTCCATCCCCATCTGCACGCACGTCACGATCGGCGTGTCGCGCACCGTGTACTTGCTGCTCTGCGTCTCCCGCAGCTTCATCACCAGGTCCAGAAAGTCCGACGGCGACTCGGTCTCGAACGCCACCACGAAGTCCTGGTCGTCCAGCCCGAAGCTGTACGTCGTGTTCAGCTTGATGCTCGGGAACTCGTTCCCCGCCTTGATGTGCACGTCCATGATCGCCTGCCGCTCCTCCAGCGGCAGCAAATACCAGTCGCGCGTCTTCACGAACGGGTAGACGAACAAATACTTCCGCTTGCCCGGGATGATGTTCGTCCGGCTCTCGGGCGTGTGGAACGGGTCCAGCTTGTCGATGTACGACGACCGCTTGGTCTGCGAGAGGAACGCGAACGGCTGCGTGAGATAACCCGCCAGCCGCGTCTTGTTCAGCGCCGCCACGATCTCCTGGATCGGGTCCGTCGACTTGCCGATCAGCCACAGCATGAAGTCGGCCTCGCTCCGCAGCCCGACCGTCGAGTACGTCAGACAGATCAGCCCCTCGCGCCGCTGGTTGACCGCCTCGACGTACTCCCGGCGAGCTTCCTCCTTCTCCTGCGCCGAGAGCCGCCGGAACGCCGGATCCAGCTTCCAGAACGAAAAGCTTACGAACTGCCGCTGGATCTGCGGCCCCCCCGCCGGCGCGCCGTGCGGCTGGCCGGCGGTAACGGGACGACCCTGGGACGTGGCGGGCGCGGGGGCGGCGGACGATGCTTCACTCATAATGGACTCCGTGTGACTGCGAACCGGGCATTGTACGACCGACCGCCGCGCGGTCCAAACCAGCGGCGCCGCGCGCTCCGAAATCACACCCGGCGGGGTAAGTCTCCGCCCGAACCACTTCCCAGCCGCGGAGCGGCGCAAGATTGTTGCCCACGGCGCAAGCAGCTCGCGCCGTGGGTTCCAATCTTACGCCGCTCCGCGGCTGCACCCTCTCACCCCACCGCACACCGCACGATCATCCGCGGCGCCCCGTCCCGAAACTCACTCCCGTCATAATTCCCCCACACCTTCTCCACCTCGAACCCGTTCCGCTCCATCAGCAACACCAGTTCCCGTGGGAAAATACACGCCATGTCGAAGCCGAACTTCTCGTGCCGCGCCCGCCCGTGCGCGTCGAACCACTTGTAACGAGTCGTCACGTGCATGACCTGCCTCGCCATGTCCCGCGTGATGTCGGTCGTGCGGTACACCGTCCGCCCAAGTTCCGGCACGAAGAACGTCGCCGGGTCGATCCCCCGCTCCACCTGCCGCGCGAGTAGCGCGTGATCCGGGTTGAACAGGTCCGCCCAGAACCGCCCCCGCGGCTTCAAATGCGCCCGCACCCGCTGGAGCACCTCGTCCTGCTCCTCGGGCGTCACGAACGCCAGCAGCGTGTTGAAGAAGATGCATACCCAGTCGAACTTCCGCCCCAGATCCAATTTCAGTGCGTCCTGCCGGACCAGCTCCAACTGCCGCTCCTTCAGCCCCACGCCGTCCCGCTTTTGCCGCGCGATCTCGACCATATCCGCCATGTAATCGACGCCCACGACCCGGTGCCCCGCCTGCGCCATCGGGATCGCCGCCCGCCCCGTCCCCACCGCGATCTCCAGGATGTCGAGCCGCTTCCCGCGCGGCAACTGCCCCAGAAAGAACGGCACATCGTGCCGCAACATCGCGTGCCGCTCGTTCTCCGCGTCGTAATACTGCGCGACCGCCTTGTAACGCTTCATGGTGTGAACCAAATCTCCAACTCACGCGTCGACGAGACTTGGTCACTTCAGTGACCGAGTCCTCCGCCGAACCGAAGTCACCCCCCCACCCGCAACCCGTCGTGCGCCAACCTCATCCCCGCCGGCAACTCCGCATTCGTCTTCTCGTGCGACAACCCGTGCGCGATGTGCGTAAACCACGTCTGGCGCGCCCCGATCTTCCGCGCCTCGTCGATCGCCTCCGCCAAATTGAAATGCGTCGCGTGCTTCTTGTGCTGCAGCGCATCCAGCACCAGCACGTCCAACCCCTGCAGTAGGTCGTACGAAGCCTTAGGGATCTCGCTCACGTCCGTGCAATACGCCACGTTTCCCACCCGAAACCCCAGCACCGGCATGCTCCCGTGCAGCAGCGGGATCGGCGTCCACGTCCGCCCCGCCACCTCGAACGGCCCCCCGATCAACCGCCTCTGCAAGTGCGGCCGGAACAGCTTGCTCAGCGGGTCCGGCTCCACGAACGCGTACCCGAAGCACTGCGTCAGCATCCGGTGCGTCCGGTCGTCCGCCCACACGTCCAGCGGCCCGCCCCGGATCGCGTTGAACCGCCGAACGTCGTCCAGCCCCATGATGTGGTCCGCGTGCGCGTGCGTGTACACCACCGCCTCGATCCGCTCCAGCCCCACCGCCACGCATTGCAGCCGCAGCTCCGGCGACGTGTCCACCAGCACGCTCACCCCGTCGTACTCCAGCGCCACGCTCGCGCGCGTCCGCTTGTCGTGCGAATCGGTACTGCGGCACACGTCGCAGTGGCACCCGATCATCGGGACCCCCGCGCTCGTGCCGCTGCCAAGGAAAAGGAGTGAGACCGACATCGGAGAGGCGCAGCTTATCACCGCGCAACCGCGTTGGGGAGGGCGAGGCTCCGTCCGAGCAGTTCTGCAATCTGCGCATCCCAATGGTTCGCAGAGGACGCAACGGCGCAAAGACGCAGAGACCGGCAGAGTGAGGGCTCAGTTTCTGATGAATGGCGGGGCGAGCCGATCAACCCACCCGTTCTTGTTTTCTCCGCGCCCTTTGCGCCTTTGCGTCCTTTGCGGCAGAATGCACCGGCGCGATTCGCCGAACGGCTCGGACGGAGCCTCGCCCTCCCGCTCCCCGCCTTTCGTCATTCGCCCTTCTTCATTGATTCGTCATTCGAGTTTCGACCGTCGTCATTCCCTCCCCCCTCACCCGAACAACTCCCCCAGCACCCCCTTGAGCTTCTCGAAGTGCACCGGCTTGACCAGGTGCCGGACGAAGCCCGCCTCCATCGACCGCCGGATGTCCTCGTCCATCCCGAACCCCGTCAGCGCGATCGCCTTGCGCACCCGCCCCGGCGGGGCCTCGCGCAACACGTCCAGCCCGGACCCGTCCGGCAGGCCCAAGTCGCTCAGGAGCAGGTCGAAAGCCGCCTCCGAGCCGTGCAACGCCGCCACCGCCTCGGCCACGTTCTGCGCGGCCGTCACCTCGTGCCCGAGCGACTTGAGCAGGCGCGTCAGCACCTGCAAGCTCGCCGCGTGGTCCTCGACGAACAGGATGCGCAGCGCCCGGGCGTCCCGCACCGGAGTGGCGGGCGCGACCGGCGTCGCGCCGCCCCCCGCCGTCACCGGCAGTTCCACCGTGAATGCCGACCCATGCCCGTCGCCGTCGCTCGCCGCCCGGATCGTCCCCCCGTGCATCTTGACCAGCGACTCGCAGATCGCCAGCCCCAGCCCGAGCCCCCCGAACCGCTTCCCGATCGACTCGTCCGCCTGCCGGAACGCCTCGAAGATCCCCGGCAGCGCGCCGGGGTCGATCCCGATCCCCGTGTCGCGCACCTCGATCACCAGGCGCCCGCCCGCGCCATCCCCATCCCCGTCGCCATCACCCGCCGCCGCCGCCGGCACGTTCCACGTCGAGATCGTCACCGTCCCCCCGTCCGGCGTGAACTTCACCGCGTTCCGCAACAAGTTCCAGAACACCTGCTGCAGGCGCGTCGCGTCCGCGTGCACGATGTGCCGCCCCGCGCTCAGCCGCGCCTCGACCGCCACGTGCTTGTTGTAACTGTCCGCCGCGCTGCTCGTCTCCGCAGCCCGCCAGAGCAGCGCGTGCACGTCGACCTCTTCACGGTACAGTTCGAGCATGCCGCGCGCGATCCGCGCGTGGTCCAGCAAGTCGTCGATCAGCCGGGCCTCGAGTTCCACGCTCCGCTGCACCATCTCCATGTCCGCCCGCAGGTGCGCGGGCAAGGCGGGGTCCCTGGCCAGCGACGACGCCGTCAGCAGCACCGGCGACAGCGGCGTGCGCAGCTCGTGGCTCAGCGACGCCAGAAACTGATCCTTCGCCCGGTTCGCGGCCTCCGCGGCCAGGCGGTCCGCCTCGGCCTTCGCCCGGGCCGCCTGCGCCTCCGCCGTCGCCGCCAGCAGTTCCGCCCGCCACCGGTCGTGCTGCAGCGCCACGCCCGCCAGGTGCGCCGCCTCCTCCACGATCGCAGTCTCCGCCGCCCGCGGCCCGCGCGGCTCGCGGAAGTAACACCCGAACGTCCCCGCCACGACCCCGCCCGGCCCGAAGATCGGCTCGCTCCAGCACGCGCGCAGCCCGTGCGCCGTCGCCGCCGCGGCCGGCTCGCCCGCCCAGCGCGCGTCCGCGGCGATGTCCTCGACCGCGCACCGCCGCCCGGTCGCCGCCGCCGTCCCGCACGACCAGCACCCGTCCAGCACCGGCAGCCACTCGAACGACTCCCAATACCCCGGTGGCAAGCTCGGCGCCACGCCCTTGACCAGTCGATCCGGCCGCGCCGGGTCCACTACCAGCACCCCGCACAACATCCCCGGCACCAGGTCCTCGATCGTCCCCGCCAGCGCCCCCAGCACGTCCGCCAGCGGCCGCCCCGTCGCCAGCATCTCCAGCACGCGCTTCTGCCCCGCCATCAGCCGGGCGGCGCCGTCGGCGGACGTCACGTCGCGCACCACCGCGAACGCCCCCGCGAACCGCCCGTCCGGGTCGATCAGCGGCGACGCCGAAACCTGCGCCAGCAGCACCGCCCCGTCCCGCCGGCGCATCCGCACCTGGTACTGGTCGCTCTGGCCCGCCGTCCGCCGGGCCCACCGGTCCGCGACCTGCGCCCGCTCCGCCGGGTCCAGGAAATCCACGCCCGGCCGCGCGACGATCTCGACCGGCCGGTACCCGAGCATCGTCGCCAGCCGCTCGTTCACGAACGTCACCCGGCCGTCCGCGTTGACCGTCCAGATGCCGTCGACCGCGGTCTCCACGATCGCCTTGTAAAGCTGCCCCACCTCGTGCAGCGCCTGCTCGGTCCGCAGCCGCCGGCTTACGTCCTGGGCGCACACCACCGCGCCCGTGACCGCCCCGCCCGCCCCGCGCAGCGCCCCCACGCTCAAGCTCACGTGCACCCGCCTCCCGTCCGGCCGCACGATCACCCGCTCCGCCCGGCGCGGCAGGCCGTCGGCCAGCACCTCCGCGATCGGGTTAGGCTGCTCGCCCATCGGGTCCAGCGGGTCCGAGCCGCCCCACGCGCAGGCCTCGGCCCCGGCCTCCGGCGCACGCCCCCACAGGTCCACCGCCTGCGCGTTGTACTGTCGAATAACCCCGCTCGCATCGACGACGTAGACCCCCAGCGGCATCAGCTCGATCGCTTCGGGTCGGATGACGGCCTGAAACACCTGCTCGGCTCCCAACAACCTCCCCCATACAAGATCACATTCAGTTCGGCGTGTGCAACATCGCGATGAAACCCACGACCTCCACTTATCCGAAACGCAGAAATCGTATACGTCATAAATGCCGGAAACGCGATCAGGCATTTGGCGTAGCCTCTTATGCCTACGACAAACTGCCGCCGCACGCGGAAACCCTCGCCACATAACGCGGCATATCAAACTTCCGATTCAGCCCCGCCGCGTTCATGTAACGCACCGTACCGAACACCGCCCGCGCCGGCCCCCACGGGCGGTCGTGCAGGCCGAAGATCCAAGCCACGTTCGCATACGCGTTAGGCGACCGCCCACACAGGAAGTACTTGTTGTTCAAATACAGCGTCCGCTCGAACGCCTCGCGCGGGTCCGCAGTCCACTCGAGGATCTTCTTGCCCCAGTACATCCGCATGTAGTTGTGCATGAACCCCGTGGCGACCATCTCGCGCTGGGCCGCGTTCCAATACGCGTCCGCCGTCCCCGCCGACTCCAGTTCTGCCAGCGAATACACGTGCGGCCGCGGGTCCGCCCGGTGGTCCTTCAGCGTCTGCTTCGCCCACCCCGGCAGCGCATCGTACGAATCGTAATGTTCGGTGTGCTCGCAATAGTTCACCGC
>DATHXE010000438.1:0-7706 GCA_035459845.1 Tepidisphaeraceae bacterium
TGGTACTTCCATTCGCTCGACGGCGTTCACACCTGGGAGATCGACGGCCGCGAGATGCTCGTCTGGGGCAACTATTGCAACGTTCTCGGCGGGCCGGTGCCGGTGAACATCTACTACTCCACCGACGGCGGGCAGACGGTCAAGATCGCCTACTCCTTCGGCCGCAACCCCGCCTTCCAGGAGAAGGGCGCCGACCCCGTCGCGTTCCTCGGCGACCCGCGCAACCCGGTCATCTGCCGCCACGTCCACTGCGTCGCCTACAACCCGGCCGAAAAGGCCTTCTACGCCTGCACCGGCGACGTCGACCGCGCCCAGAACGGCCACGAGTGCCACTGGCTCCGCGGCACGTACGACGCGAAGGCCGACGCCTGGGACTGGAAGGTCCTCGTTTCGGTCAACTCGAACTCGCGCTACAAGTCCGGCGGCATCAACTTCATCGACGGCCAGCTCTATTGGGCCGCCGACGCCAACGGCCTGGTCCCCTTCGAGCGCAAGCACGACCGCGGCGTCTTCCGCTGCGCCCCCGCCGACCTGGCCGACCCCGCCAAGCACACCCAGCTCTTCAACGCCCCGTTCGAGATGGCCAACATGATCTTTCAGGACGGCGTGATGTTCGCCGGCCACTGCGCCCCCGCGTCCCGCCTCGCCTGCGGGATCGCCTGGTCGCCCGACGGCGGCAAGACGTGGAAGGAGCACGACCTGGCCGAGCTCGGCCGCCGCTCCCCCTGCCGCTTCCACCCCAAGAACGCCGACGGCTGGTTCCGCATCGACCTGCGCAAAGGCTGGATCGACCGCGGCGAGGTGCTGTTCATCAAGCCCAAGCCGTGACGTCGGCGCGGTGCCGAGGACGAGTCGGGCCGCGATCAGGTCTGGAGCGTCAGGCGCAGCGCGACGCGCAGGCCGTCGTTCATCTGCAGGACATCGACGGTCGCGCGGCCGATGGACGTCACGCCGACGACCCGCCCGGCGATCATGGCGAAGTGCTCCTCCCAAACGTCGACACGCGGATCGTAGAGCCGGGTGATCGCGTCCGACTTCGGGTCAACGCCGGACAGGTTCGGCCCCTTGAACCGATTGCAGAACACGCACGCGAGCGCGAGGTTCGGGAGTTCGGTCAACCCGTGATGTTGGCGAGCCCGGACGTGGTCGACGACGTGTGCGACCGGTGCGATCGCTTCGGAAAGCCGGCAATACTCGCACCGCCCGCCGGCACGTTCCCGCACGAGTCGTTCGATCCCCTTGGTCATGGGTCATGCCGCCGAGGTCGTGGGATCGGGCTGACCGAGCGACCGACGCGCTTTCGCCTGCATGAGCATCAGTAGCGCGCTCGTCGTCAGGAATTCGTCCAGTTCATTCTCCTCGTCCGACGTGAGTGCCCCGTCCTGTGCCTTGTACGATAGCTCATGGCACCGCGCCTGTTCCTCGGCCGTGAATCCGAGCGACAGGATGTACTGCGCGTGCTCGGGCGAGAGGTCGCCCGAGTTCGGCGCGATCAGACGAGTCATGAGCGAGGGGAGTCGCATCACTGGCATTCTACGGCCGCGGTGCCGGCGCGCGAAGAGAATTCGCGAACCCGCCCCAGGCCGCCGCCAGCGCCCCGTGCCCTGTGGTTCCGATCCACTACCCTTTGCGAATGAACTCCGCCGCGTAACTCCGCACCTGCCCCCCGTTCAGCACGTGCACCACCCGCAACTGCTGGATCGTCGTCGCCGAGAAGTGGTTCAGGGGCATGTGCACCAGCTTCTTTCCGAAACTCTTGGCGATCTTCCGCCACGCCGCCCCCGGCGGGCCCGCGCTCATCAGCGCGACGTGCTTCTCCCGCGTGTAGAAGCACGCCGCCATCAGCAGTCGCTCCTCCATCGTGTCGGCCTTGTCGAAGAACGGCTCGCGCCAGATGTCGCCGATCCCCCCCGGGATCGGCGGGAAGATGAACAGCGCCCCCCCGTACGCCGCCTGCGCGATGCCCGGCCCGATCACGTTCTTCCGCCAGTCCGTCGCGTAAAACGCGAGCGTGCTCTCCTCCTCGTGCTCGTGCATCCACGTCACGCGGTAGCTGTACTCGCGCGGGTCCGCTGGCGAGTCGAACAGCATCACCACCGCGTCCACGCTTCCGCGGTTGGGCGGGAAGATCCGCACATACAAATCCCCCGTGTGCCAGTTCCGCAGCGTTTCCCGGATGTCGATCCCGTCCTGCACGCTCGTCGTGAACTTCTCCACGCGCGCCAGGTCCTGCCCGATGATCTGCTTCGCCTTCTCGAACGTGTGCGTCCGGAACCGCTCGATCGCCACGTCCTCCGGCGGCCACGAGCACTGCCGGAACGGGTTCCACCGCATCTGCCACAGCTTCTGCTGCGCCCGGTCCGGCCGGCGCCGCAGCTCCAAACTCCGCCAGGTCAGCGGCGGCCCGGCGAACCGGTTCTTCGCCGTCGCGATCTCCCCGTCCGGCAGCCGCATCTGGTCGATCCCCATCGCCACCCGGCGGTACTCCGTCTTCCCGTTGTACGGGTACGACTTGGCCACCTCGACCACCTGCAGCGCGTACTCGTCCCCCGCCACCTGCTGGGCGGCCGTCACGAGGGTGTACAGGTCCGGCGTCAGCCGCCGCTCGACCAGCGACAGGTTCCGCACGTACTTGAGCATCAGCCCCAGCGTCTTGGGCGTGATCGGGCGCGCCTGCTTCTTCAAATCTTCCTTGTACCGGTCCCGCGCGACGATCAGCAGGTCCTTGATCCCGTCGATCGACAGATTCTCGTCGTCGTCCAACTCCGCCCGCGCCTGCTCGTACAGCCCCGTGATGAACGGCATCTCCCCCGTGCAGAAGTACAGGTGCTTCTCGTCGGGCTGATAAACCTCCGGCGCCTCGACCTCCGCGTCCTCAAGCTCGCTCGGCGAGCCCGCTTCAGCGGGCGGGCTCGGCGCAACCGAGGTATCTGCTCGCAATGCGTTATACGCCTCCCGCACCCAGGGCCACTCGAGCAACGAACAAACGAACAACACGCGCCAGCACTTCGTCTCCAGCGACGCCAGCCGCTGCGCCATCCGCACCGCCCGCGCCGCCGGCTGCCCGGTCGGGCGCGGGATCGCCGGGAGCGTCGCCGCCACGAACTTCTCCAGCGGCAGCGTCTTGAGCGCGTACGGGTCCGGGAACGGGTACCCGTACGGCTCGAACGACTCGACCTCCAGGTCCACGTACGCCCGCGGCATCCGCTCCCCCATCGCCACCCGGATCGCCGCGATCACCGGCTGGCACGGGTCCACCGGCACGTAATTCACCGCCGGCCCGCCCGCGCCCCCCTCCCCAAACCCGCCCGGCTCGCTCTGCGCCACCACCGTCACCACCGGCAGCGCCCCGATCGCCTCCTCCACCGGCCGCTTAAAGCCCGGCGGCAGCGGCACGGCCAGACAATCGAACTTCTCCGCCAGCATCACCCGCCGCACCTCGACCGCGAAATCCCCCGACCCGTGCACGACCGGGATCGCGGTGATGTGTTCGGAGAGGTTGAACAGCGCGTGAGCCATGGTCATCAACCCATGTGATCCAGTCAGCTGCAGGTCAACGACCTGCTGACGCGTTCCTGGTCCGATCCATATTCCGGATACGCACGTTCTTCCTCGCGTCAGCAACGCGTTGCGTCGCAGCTACCCCTACTTCTCATCCTCCTCGTCCTCATCCTCTTCCGGCCGCAACGGATCATCCTGGTCGTGGAAAAAATCCCCCAGCCCCATCGGCGTAAACTCCCCGCCCAGGCTCTGCTTCTTCCGCTTCGCCAAATTGTCCAGATCCACCGCGTCGTCGCCCAAACACTGCGTCAGCGCCTCCTGCCACGCCTTGTCCCGCGCCACCGGGTGGTCCTTGTCCTGCGCCATCCGCTTGATCGCGTACCGCAGCAAATTCACCCCGTCGCGCGGCGAAAAGTCCAGCTTCAGCGTGTGCGCCTGCTGCAAGAACTCCACCGTCATCTCCAGCAGTTGCTCCTCCGCGAACGGCAGGTGGTATTTGAGGATCGCCTTCTCGTCCCGCCGGTTCGGGAACCCCACCTTCAACGTCGGCTGCAAACGCGACAAAATGTAATCCGGAATCTCGTAGGTTGAGTCGTCCTGGTTCATCGTCACGGCGCACCGGAACTCCTTGTGCGCCTGCACCGTGATCCCCGCCACGACCGACTCGATGTACCGCCGGTGATCGAGCAGCGGCGCGAGCGACGCCCAGCTCTTCTCGTTCATCCGGTTCCCCTCGTCCAGGACGCACACCCCGCCCGTGATCATCGCCGTCACCAGCGCGCTGGCGTGGTACGCGATCTTCCCGCTCTCGGCGAGCACCGGCGTTACCAGCAAATCCTCCGGCCGCGTGTCCGCCGTGCACTGGTAGATGAACAGCTCCTGCTTCCGCACCCGCGCCCCGGACATGCCCAGCGTCGTCTTCCCGATGCCCGGCGTGCCGACGAGCCGCGGCGTCAGCGGCAGGTCCTTCTCGTCCACCGTCAGCCAGCACGCCAGCAGCTGCTTGAGGATCTCCTTCTGCCCGATCCACTCCCCGTCGACCTGGTGCGACTGGGACAAGTGCAGCGACACGCCCTGGATCTGTACGGTCGACATCGTGTGTGTTTCTCCCTGAACGCGCGCCGAATACGAAACACGCGCGACGCACGTTATACGCGAGAAGGGTCGCCCGATGACAGGGCGCGAGCGCGTTCGTGGTGATCACTGGACTCGGTTCGCACGCGCCCCGCGCGAACGTCCTCAGGTCCACCTCCCGTGCGACCGCTCGGCGCCGATTTCGACTTGTTGACGATTTTCGCGAAACCCCTGACCGCCCCCGCGACACTTCCAGCACATTTTTCAGTTCGTTGAGCGCGTGCGCCAAACGCGAAGGGCACTCATCGGTATCATCCGCGGGCATCCCGAACCTTCTTCCCCTTGGAGACTCGCTCATGACCGACCCGCGCCTGCCGTCCCGCCGATCGCTCCTCAAGTCCTCCGCAGCCGTCGCCGCGGCGTCCGCCCTCGTCGTCCCCCCCGCCGTCCGCGCCGCCGGCTCCGACGTCGTCAAGTTCGGCCTGATCGGATGCGGCGGGCGCGGCACCGGCGCCGCCGGACAGGCCCTCAAGGCCAACCCGTCGAATCACCTCACCGCCATGGGCGACCTCGACCCCGAGCGCCTCGACAAGAGCCTCTCCAGCCTCAAGAAGCAGTCCGCCGACCAGGTCAAGGTCAACGCCGAGTCGACTTTCCTCGGCCTCGACGCCTACAAGAAGGTGATCGACTCCGGCGTCGACGTCGTGCTCCTCACCACCCCGCCCGGCTTCCGCCCCATGCAGTTCCGCTACGCCGTCGAGAAGGGAAAGCACGTCTTCGCCGAGAAGCCCGTCTGCGTCGACGCCGCCGGCTTCAAGTCCGTCCTCGAAACGATCGAGATGGCCCGCAAGAAGAACCTCGCCTTCGTCGACGGCTTCTGCTGGCGGTACAGCGTCGGCGAGCGCCAGCTCTTCCCCCAGATCCACCAGGGCGCGATCGGCGACATCACCTCGATCTACTCGACCTACAACACGTCCCAGCTCTGGTCCAAGGCCCGCAAGCCCGAGTGGTCCGACACCGAGTGGCAGGTCCAGAACTGGCTCTACTTCACCTGGCTCAGCGGCGACCACATCGTCGAGCAGGCCGTCCACACCATCGACAAGATCGCCTGGGTCATGAAGGACGAGATGCCCGTCCGCGCCTGGGCCAACGGCGGCCGACAGCAGCGCGTCGAGCCGTCCTTCGGCCACATCTACGACCACTTCTCCGTCGTCTACGAGTGGGCCAACGGCGCCCGCGCCCACCTCTACTGCCGCCAGCAGGACGGCTGCGCAGGCAACGTCAGCGACCAGTTCGTCGGCACCAAGGGCACCGCCGCCATCCGCCCCAACTTCTCCCCCAAGAACAACGGCACCGACTACACCTACCGCCTCCACGGCGAAAAGGACCCGAGCTGGCGCCTCTCCGGCCTGCCCAAGGATTACCCCAACGCCTACCAGGTCGAACACGACGAGCTCTTCGCCTCCATCCGCGACGGCAAGCCGATCAACGCCGGCGCACGCGTCCCCAACAGCGCCATGCTCGCCATCCTCGGCCGCATGGCCGCCTACACCGGCAAGGTCGTCACCTGGGACGAGGCCGTCGCCTCCAACGAGAACAACCTCCCCGACGTCCTCGACATGAAGGCAAACCTCTCCCTCCCCCCCGTCCCCATCCCCGGAAAATGGCGCATCGGTGACGCGAAGCCCAAAGCCTAATCCGATCCCTCAGCATCAACCGAAAGCCCACGGAGCTCGCTCCGTGGGTTCTTTTTTTCGCGCGCTCAAAAGATTTCCCCCCTACCGCGACGATTCGCCCATGCTCTCCCCTTCGTCATTCGTCCTTCATCATTGATTCGAGCTTCGAATTTCGACCTTTCACCCAGACGACGCCCGCGTCTCATTTTCGCGCCCCGTTTAGCCGCGACCCGAAGGGCAAGCGACAGCGCCGCCCGAAGGGGAGCGCGTTCGCACACCAAATGTCGTCGGCACCGCAGTTCACTTCCCTGTCTGGGGAACTGCCGACGGCCGCGTCGTCGCCTTCGCCTTCGGCGGGCGAACGAAGTTCCCGTAGCCGTTGATCGGCGTGTCGATCGGCGGGAACCGCGTCTCGCGCAACTGAACAAAGAGTTCTTCAATCTCCGTAATGTTGACCTGCGTCTGCGTGACCGTCAGCACGCCATCGGCCCCCATCGACGCTTTGCACCGCGAACCCCCCGCCGTCCAGGACTCGGGATCCACTGTTTCGCACACCAGTCCGACGATCGCTTCGCCGCGCTCCCGCCGGGTCGCCCGCGCCTCTTCGGTGTCACGGGAAAAGTCCTCGATGAACAGGTCGGTGACGTCGAACTGGCGCGAGTACACGTGATTGGCGTACAGATCGTCCTGTGTCGTGATGAATACCGCGAACCGCCCGTGCACCTGGTAGCCGAGCCGGGGCCTTCCGGGCGTGCGGTCCGAGAGATTCTTCAACAGCGCCACGACCGCCTTCCGCGGCGTCGCCTTTTCGACCAACACCCACACCGGCGTATCCGTCTTCACGCCCGCTGCCGCAAGGGCCTTGTCGTTCAGGCGGAAATTGAACAGTTCCATCCGCCCGAGCACCTCGTTGAACGGCTCGTCGTCGGCATAGAAGTCCGGCAGGCGCTCGCGGGGCACCGGGGAATCCGACTTAGGCTTGGGACGGGACGCCTGCGTCGCCGCCGGCGCGGTCGCCGCGGCCCGGGTCGTTGCCTCCACTCCCGGCGCATCGCTCAACACCACCGGCCCCGCGCACCCGCCCGCGACGCAACCCACCACCACGACCCACCACATCCCATTTCTCATGGCGCTTCTCCACAAATGTCCCGCGCGTCCGCCGGTATCATACCCCGGACGCCCAACCACGGAGACGACATGCGCCACCGGCCCATCGTGACCGCCATCCTATTCCTAGCCCTCCTCGCCCCCGCGCGCGCCGACGAACTCATCAAACCCGCCCCCCCCAAGCCCGAGCCCGAAAAGAAGGAAGAAAAACCCCTCCCCGGCCTCACCCACTACATGGGCCGGGAGATCGCCCAGACCATGCACTTCGCCGGCGCGCCCTGGCTCACCCGCGACTCCCGCGACCGTGAGGAAGAGCCCGCCAAGCTCATGAAGGCGCTGGGCCTCAAG
>DATHXE010000439.1:0-4259 GCA_035459845.1 Tepidisphaeraceae bacterium
TCAGCGCGCTCGCCCGGGGCGCGTACGGAAAAGGCGTACCACCGGCAGGCTACCCACGTCGCGCCGGTCGTCACGAATGCCAGGGCCGACGCGCCCGCGAGCACGCCGAAGATCACACGGAATAATCGCCGCACGCCAGTCATCCTACCGCGAGGGCAACGGGGCTTCAATTATTAGTTTGTAATAACTAACTTATTGGTCTATGCTGTTCCCGTCCGTCCACCGCCCTCGTCCCGTTCACACCACCTTCGTCCCCGCCGCGCCCGCCTGCTCACGCGACTTCCTCACGCGCGTCCTGGCCGACCTCCGCGTCTCCTACGACGCCGCACAGGCCGATGTCGACCGCATCCCGAAGAAGGGCCCGGTCGTCGTCGTCGCCAACCACCCGTTCGGCGGCGTCGAGGGGATGATCCTCGCCGACCTGCTCGGCCGCGTCCGCCCGGACGTGAAAGTGATGGCCAACTACCTTCTGGGCCGCATCCCCGAGCTCCGCGATTTGTTCTTCTTCGTCGACCCGTTCGGCGGCGCGGGCGCGGCCGCCTCCAACGTCGGCGCGCTCCGGCAGTCGATCAAACACCTCGAGGCAGGGGGGCTGCTCGTCATCTTCCCCGCCGGCGAGGTCTCGGCCCTCTCGTTCAAGACGCGCGAGGTGACCGACAAGCCCTGGACGCCCATGCTCGGGCGCCTCATCGCCCGCACCGGCGCGACGGCCGTCCCCGTCTTCTTCAACGGGCGGAATAACGCTCTGTTCCAACTCGCCGGCCTCGTCCACCCGCGCCTGCGCACGGCCCTGCTCCCCCGGCAGATCCTGAACAAGCAGGGCCGCCTGATCGACGTCCGCGTCGGTTCGCCGATCTCCGGCCGGCGCCTCAAGGAGATGGATTCCGACACCGCGATCACCGCCTACCTCCGCCACCGCACGTATATGCTCCGCCACCGCGGCGCGGGCGAGGTCGGGGCGCTCGCCGCCGCCAGCCCGACGGCGCCGCCGGCGCGCGTGATGAAGCCGGTCGTCCCGATCGGCGACGTCTCGGCCATGGCCGCCGAGGTCGATGCGCTGCCCGACTCAGCGCGCCTCGTCGCCGACAACGACTACCGCGTGCTCTTGGTCCGCCCCGACCAGGCCCCGCTCCTCATGCGCGAGCTCGGCCGCCTCCGCGAGATCACGTTCCGCGCCGCCGGCGAGGGCACCGGCAAATCCATCGACCTCGACCACTTCGACTCCCACTACCAGCACCTGATCGTCTGGCAGCAGGCCAAGCGCGAGCTCGTCGGCGCCTACCGCCTCGGGCAGGTCGACCGCATCATGGCCGAGCGCGGGATCGCCGGGCTCTACACGTACGAGCTGTTCGACTACCGCCCCGAGCTGCTGGCGCGCGTCGGCCCGGCGCTGGAGCTCGGCCGGTCGTTCGTCCGCCCCGAGTACCAGCGGTCCTTCTCGCCCCTGCTGCTCCTGTGGAAGGGCATCGGCAAGTTCCTCGTCGACCACCCGCAGTACCGCTACCTGATCGGCCCCGTCAGCATCAGCGCCGCCTACCAATCGACCAGCGTGCAGCTCATGGTGCAGTTCCTGCAACTCCACCACGGCGACGCCGCCGGGTCGGCGATGGTCAGCGCCCGCACCCCGTTCGTCGCCGGCCGGGTCCGCGGGTGGGACGACCGGAAAGTCTCCGCCCTCGCCCGCGACGCCGACGACCTGTCCGACCTCGTCGCCGACCTCGAGACCGACCAGAAGGGCGTCCCCGTCCTGATCCGCCAGTACATCAAGCTCGGCGCCAAGTTCCTCTCCTTCAACGTCGACCACGCCTTCAACGACTGCGTCGACGGCCTGATCGTCGTGGATTTGGCCCGCGCCGACCGCAAGGTGATGGAGCGGTATCTCACTAAAGACGGCTACGCGGCGTTCATGAAGGCGCACGCGGTCGGCGTGTGATGCGCGGAATCAGAAAACGAAAAGACGAAAAACGTAAAGCAGGCCTCGGCTCTTTACGTCTTTTCGTCTTTTCGTTTTTCAGAACCCCACCCGCCGCCGCCTACCCCCGTGTGAGCTTCTCCACCTCCATCGCCCGCCCGCAGCACAGCGCGATCGCCAGCGCGTCCGCCACGTCCGGCGGCTCCGGGGGCGCTGGCAAGTTCCACGTCGCCTGGATCGCCCGCTGCATCTGCGCCTTGTCCGCGTGCCCGTGCCCCGTTACCGACTGCTTGATCCGGTTGGCCGCGAACTGCTTGACGACCGCCCGGTTCCGCTGGGCGACCAGCAGAATCACCCCGCGCGCGTGGCCCATCAAAATCGCCGTCCGCGGGTGCGCGTAGTGCGCGTAGAGCGTCTCGACGGCGCACACCTCCGGCTTGTGCTCGTCGAAGATCTCCACCAGCGCCCGCTCGAGCTCCACGAGCCGCTCGGCCATCGACGCCTTGGGGTCCAGCCGGATCACCCCCGCGTCCACCAACCCCGGCGGCCGCCCCGGCACCTCCGTGCCCGCCCACTCGATCACCCCGTAACCGGTGAGCTTCAGCCCGGGATCAATGCCGAGAATACGCATGGGAGGGTGAACCACGAAGACACGAAGGCACGAAGAAGACCAAGATAGGGCGCAGGACAATTCGCGAAAGTGCACGATCGATCGCGGGGGTGCCCACCGTGATCACCGCAACTCAGCCGCACAACCACGGCACGTTCAGCGCCACACCCTTTGTCTTTGTCTTCCGTCTTCTTCGTCCCTTCGTGCCTTCGTGGTTCAACCTACTCCTTCCGCCAGATCGTCCCCTCCGACCGGTCTTCCAGCGTCACGCCGATTTGCGTCAGGCCCTTTCGGATCGAGTCGGCCAGCGCGAAGTTCTTCGTCGTCCGCGCCTCGGCGCGCAGGCTGATGATCAACCGCATCAAATCGTCGGCGAGCCCTTTGTCCTTCGTCTCGCCGTTGGTCGGCGCCTTGGCCCGGAAGAACCCGAGCACCAGGCCGAGCTGCTTGAACGTGCTCGCCCCGGCCCACAGCGCGTTGACCGCGGCGGCCGGTTTGTCCTTCTCGACCTTGTGCTGCTCGACGAACCCGTTGATCTCGCTCGCCAGCTCGTGCAAAACGCCGATCGCCCCGCCGGTGTTGAAGTCGTCGTCCATCGTCTCGAGGAACTTCATCTTGAGCGCCAGCACGTTCCGCGCGAAGGGCCCGAGCTCGGTCTCGAGCAGCTCGGCCGCCGACTGGTCCATCGACGGCCCCTTGTCCGGGATCGGCTCGCCCTTGATCCGCTCGACGCGCTCGAGCAGCCGGCCGAACGTCGACAGCCCCTTCCGGCTAGCGACCACGACCTCGTCCGAAAAGTCGATCGGGCTCCGGTAGTGCGTCGACAGCACGAGGTACCGCAGCAGGTCCGGGCCGTACTCCGCGATCGCCGTCCGGGCGTCGATCACGTTCCCCAGCGACTTGCTCATCTTCTCGTTCTTGACCTCCCCGCCCGACAGCTTGGTCTTCACGCGGGTGAGGCCGTTGTGCATCCAGTATTTCGCGAACGTCTGCCCCGTCGCGCACTCCGACTGCGCCAGCTCGTTCTCGTGGTGCGGGAACATCAGGTCCATCCCGCCCCCGTGGATGTCGAACGTCGGCCCGAGGTACTTCATCGACATCGCGCTGCACTCGATGTGCCACCCGGGGCGCCCCGCGCCCCACGGGCTGGGCCACGTCGGCTCGCCGGGCTTGGCCGCCTTCCACAGCGCGAAGTCCGCCGGGTTGCGCTTGCCCGACCCGGCCAGCTCGCGCGTCCCCGCCTCCTGCTCGTCGGCCCGGCGGTGCGAGAGTTTCCCGTAGTCGGCGTCTTTCGCCACGTCGAACCAGACGTTCCCGTCCGTCGCGTACGCGAACCCTTTGTCGATCAGCTGCTGCGTGATCGCGACGATCTCGTCCATGTGCTCCGACGCCTTGGGGAACCTGTCGACCGTGTCGATCCCCAGGCCCGCGAGGCAGTCGAGGTACTCCTTCGTCGCCCGCTCGGCCACCTCTATAAACGCCGCGTTGTCCTTCGCCGCCTGCTCGATGATCTTGTCGTCGACGTCGGTGATGTTCACGACCCACATCACGTCGTACCCCTTGAACATCAGGAATCGCTTGATGGCGTCGAAGATGACCGGCCCGACCATGTGCCCGATGTGCGGGGGCTTGTAGACGGTCGGCCCGCACAGGTACATGCCGACCTTCCCCGGCTTGACCGTGTCGAACAGCTCTTTCTGCTTGGACAGCGTGTTGTAGACGCGAAGGCTCATGGGT
>DATHXE010000440.1:0-5260 GCA_035459845.1 Tepidisphaeraceae bacterium
GGACATCGACGGGTTCGGCATGCCCTCGCCGACGTTCGCCGACTTCGACGGTGATGGCGATCTCGATCTGATCTGCGGTGAGTTTCTCGACGGGTTCACGTACTACGAGAACATGGGTACGCGCACGAAGCCCGCGTACGCCCCCGGCCGCCGTCTTGGCGTCCGCATGGACCTGCAGATGATCACGCCGGTCGGGATCGACTGGGACGGCGACGGCGATACGGACCTGATCTGCGGCGACGAGGACGGGCGGGTCGCGCTGATCGAGAACACCGGCAAGCTCGACAAAGGCGTGCCTCTCTTCCTCGCGCCCGTCTACTTCAAGCAGCAGGCGGCGGAGGTGAAGTTCGGCGCGCTCGCGTCTCCGTTCGGAGTCGACTGGGACGGCGATGGGGACGACGACCTGATCTCGGGTAACACGGCCGGCTACGTCGGCGTCATCGAAAACCTCGGCCCCGGCGCCAGTGGGACTCCGAAGTGGGCCGCCCCGCGCCTGCTCGACGTTGACGGGACACCGATCCGCGTCATGGCCGGTCCGAACGGGTCGATTCAAGGGCCCGCGGAGGCCAAGTGGGGCTACACGACGCTGAGCGTCGCCGACTGGGACGGCGACAAGCTTCCCGACTTGATCGTCAACGGCATCTGGGGCAAGCCGGTCTGGTACCGCAACACCGGGACGCGCGCTGCGCCCAAACTCGCGCCCGCGCAGCCGATCGAAGTCGAATGGCCTGCCGGACCCGCGCCCAGGCCCGCGTGGAACTGGTGGAGTCCGAGTGGCAAAGAGCTCGCGACGCAGTGGCGCACGACGCCGTTCGCGATCGACTGGAACAAGGACGGCCTGACCGACCTCGTCATGCTCGATCACGAGGGCTACCTCGCCCTCTTCCCGCGCGAGCGGCGCGACGGTGGCCTCGTCCTCCTGCCCGGCAAGCGCATCTTCACGGACGCCACGGGCGCGCCTCTCAAACTCAGTGGCGGCGACGCCGGCAAGAGTGGCCGTCGCAAGTTCTGCCTCACCGATTGGGACCGAGACGGCAAGGTCGACCTGCTGATCAACGCCGTGAACGTCAGCTTCTATCGCAACGTTTCCGAGTCCGTCGACAAAGTCGTCTTCAAGGACATGGGGCTGGTGGACACGCGCATCCTCGCCGGCCACGACACGAGTCCGACCGTGGTCGACTGGGACAAGGACGGCGTGCCCGACCTCGTCGTCGGCGGTGAGGACGGCTACTTCTACACGATGCCCAACCCGCACGCGCCGGGCCGGGCACCGCAGGCCGGCGTGCGCGCGGCGGAGTACATCTACGAGAACGGCCCCGTGCCCGAGTGCCACGCGTCGACGATCGTCGACACGCCGACGGGTCTGGTCGCCGCGTGGTTCGGTGGGATCAAGGAGGGGACCGACGACGTCTCGATCTGGGTCAGCCGCCACATGGATGGCAAATGGACGGCCGGCGCCGCCGTCGCCACAGGCGTTGAGGGCGACAAGCGCTTCCCCTGCTGGAATCCCGTCCTGTTCCAACCGGCCGGCCAACCGCTCGCGCTTTACTACAAGGTCGGCCCGAGCCCCAGCAAATGGTGGGGCATGCGCATGACGTCGATCGACGGCGGCAAGATCTGGACGAAGCCCGAGCGCCTGCCCGACGGTGTCCTGGGACCGATCAAGAACAAACCGGTCCAACTCGCGGACGGCACGCTGATCTCGCCCGTCTCCACCGAACATGCCGGGTGGCGCGTCCACTTCGAGCGCAGCACCGACGGCGGCAAAACCTGGCGGATCGTCGGTCCGATCCCCACCGACGACGGCGTGCAGGGCGGGGCGATCCAGCCCACGATTCTCGTCCAAAAGGACGGATCGCTCCGCGCGCTCTGCCGCGCCCAGCGCGCCGGCGTGATCCTCGAAACCACCTCCCGCGACGCCGGCCAGACCTGGGCGCCACTCCGTGCGACGACCCTCCCCAACCCGAACTCCGGGATCGACGCCGTGACCCTCAAGGACGGCCGGCACCTTCTTGTCTACAACCACACGCCCAAGGGCCGATCGCCCCTCAACCTGGCCATCTCAACCGACGGCGGCGCGTGGCAGCCCGTCTACACGCTCGAATCCGAGCCCGGCGAATACTCCTACCCCGCCATCGTCCAAGCCGCCGACGGCCGGGTGCACATCGCCTACACGTGGAAGCGCCAGCGCGTCAAACACGTGCTTCTCGACCCGGCGCAACTCCCCGGCCCCGCAACGCCCGAGTGAGTAGCCGCAGTTCGTTTCGGTGCGCATAACCTCGCAGCCCGACCTTGCCGATGACTTGATCGGAGCCCGCTCCCGGGCTATTCTCCCGTGAGCCCGGCCGAGTACCCAAGTGGTCTAAGGGAACGGATTGCAAATCCGTGATTCGTCGGTTCGAATCCGACCTCGGCCTTTAAGTCTGTCCGCCCCGCGAGACGTCCGTCTTGCGGGGCGTTTTCGTTCGGTGACGCGCCGCCGGGACGGGCCGTCGGCCGGTCTCCGTCGAGTCCTCGCGGAAATCCGCCGTGGGTCGGAGATTCCCACATTGGCCGGGTCTGCTGCGGGTGCTAGACTCGCCACCTCGAAGGCGGTTTTGGTGACGTGCCGCGCGGCGCCACGCCTTCGCGGATGTCGCGTGCCGCGCTCGTCCGGACCCCGTTGGCGCGACTCCGCCCGCCCCGAGTCGTCGCCCCCGCAGGACTATCACGGTTATGGCCCGCACCGACGTCACCGACGCCGCTGACGACGACGCCCACGACGTACCCCCGCTGTCGACCGGCGTTCCGGGCGTCAACGACATCCTTCGCGGGGGATTCACGCCGGACTGCCTGTACCTGGTCACCGGCACGCCGGGATCCGGGAAGACGACGTTCGCGATTCAATTTCTTCTCGAGGGCGTGCGGGCCGGGGAGCGGTGCCTGTACGTCACGCTCTCGGAATCCCGTCGGGAGATCGCGAAGGTCGCCCGCAGCCACGGGTGGGACCTGTCCGGCGTGCACATCTGCGAGTTGGCCCCGTCGGAGCGGAACTTGTCGGCAGACGCGCAGCTGACCGTGTTCAACCCCTCGGAGTTCGAGCTGGGCGAGACGACCGAGGCGCTGATCGCGGTCGTCGACGAGCACAAGCCCAAGCGTGTCGTGATCGACTCGCTGTCCGAGCTCCGGCTGGTCGCGCAGAACTCGCTCCGTTACCGGCGGCAGATCCTCGCGCTGAAGCAGTTCTTCGGCGGGCGCGACTGCACGGTGCTGATGCTCGACGACTGCACGGGCGGGGCCAGCGACGGGCAGCTCGAGAGCATCGCGCACGGCGTCGTCCTACTCGAGCAACTGTCCAACCAGTACGGCGCCGAGCGCCGCCGGTTGCGCGTGGTCAAGATGCGGGGCGTGTCGTTCCGCGGCGGCTATCACGACTTCGCGATCCGCAAGGGCGGGCTCGACGTCTTCCCGCGGCTGATCGCGTCGGAGCACCAGGGCGAGGTGCCGGAGGCCGAGTTGCCGAGCGGCAACGTGGCGCTCGACGCGCTCCTGTGCGGCGGGCTGCCGCTCGGCACGAGCACGCTGATGCTCGGGCCCGCCGGTACCGGCAAGTCGACGATCGCGACCCAGTTCGCGGTCGCCGCGGCCCGCCGTGGCGACCGCGCCGCGATGTACATTTTCGACGAGAATATCGGCACGTTTCGCACCCGCTCCCGCAAGCTGGGGATCGGGGTCGAGCCGCACCTCGGCAGCGGCCTGATGACCGTCCAACAGGTCGACCCGGCCGAGCTCTCGTCGGGCGAGTTCTCGGCCATCATCCGCCGCGCGGTGGACGGGGCCGACGCGGGCGGCAAACGCGCCAAGGTCGTCATCATCGACAGTCTCAACGGCTACCTGAACGCGATGCCCGAGGAGAAGTTCCTCACCGCCCAGATGCACGAGTTGCTGGCCTACCTCGGCCAGCAGGGCGTGGTCACGATCATGACGGTCACGCAATCCGGGATGCTCGGGAGCAACATGAGCACGCCGGTCGACACGACGTATCTGGCGGACAACGTCATCCTCTTCCGGTACTTCGAGTCGCGCGGCCGGGTGCGCCGGGCGATTTCGGTCGCGAAGAAGCGGAGCGGCAAGCACGAGGCCACGATCCGCGAGCTGTCGGTCGGCGAGCGGGGGATCGAGATCGGCGAGCCGCTCGAGGAGTTCCACGGGGTGCTGACCGGCGTGCCGACGTACGTCGGCAAGGCGGGCGCGCCCGATGGCGCCGGGGAGGGGCGCCGATGACCGTTGAGGCCACGACGGCCGAACGTCGCGTCCTCGTCCTCCCGCCGACCCGGCGTGACGCCGAGGCGCTGGGTACCGTGTTGGCGGGTGCGGGGATCGCGTGCGCGGTCTGCCCGACGCTCACCGCACTCGCGGCCGAGGTCGCGCGCGGGGCGGGGGCGGTCGTCGTGTCCGAAGAGGCGCTGCACGCCGGGCCCGACGGTCTGGCGGCCGTCCTCCGCGCTCAGCCCGTGTGGTCGGACCTGCCGGTCATTGTGCTGTCCCGCGCGGGGGTCGAGTCGCCCGCGCTGGCGCGCGAGGTCGGGGCGTTGGGGAACGTGAGCGTCCTGGAGCGCCCGGTCCGCATGACCACCTTCGTCAGCGTGGTCGGCACGGCCCTGCGGGCGCGGCAGCGGCAGTACGAGGTGCGGGACCACCTGGCCGAGCGTAAGACCGCCGAGGAACAGCGCGCCGCCCTGCTCGAGGCGGAGCGCGCCGCCCGCGCCGAGGCGGAGCGCGCCAGCCGGATGAAGGACGAGTTTCTGGCCACGCTGAGCCACGAGCTGCGCACGCCGCTCAACGCGATCTTCGGGTGGGCCCAGGTGCTGAGCACCGGCGAGCCGACCACGGAGGACGTCCGCGAGGGCGTCGAGGTCATCGAGCGCAACGCCCGCGCGCAAACGCGGATCATCGAAGACCTGCTCGACATGAGCCGGATCGTCAGCGGCACCATTCGCCTGCACGTCCAGTCGGTCGACCTGGCGGCGGTCGTCCGGGCGGCGCTGGAGACGGTGCGCCCCGCCGCCGACGCCAAGGGCGTCCGCCTCGACGTGCGGCACGACCCGCTTGCGACGCCCATCACCGGCGACGCCCACCGCCTCCAGCAGGTCTTCTGGAACCTGCTGACCAACGCCGTCAAGTTCACCGGCAGGGGCGGAGTCGTCCGCGTCGCCTCACACCGGCACGAGTCGCTCGTCGAGGTCAGCGTCACGGACACGGGGGAGGGCATCCGGCCCGA